>NZ_CEXWTU010000124.1:0-14010 GCF_982758155.1 Marinagarivorans sp.
AATATAAGCGTGCAACTCAATCTAGACAGTTTAAATAGTTTGTTTGACAGGGTGGATCCATATAAGCAATTACCTACAAGCCATCTACGACTTTGTGCTCCTCGGTAATTGCTCCTGCATTACCTTAATAACGTATATCCCTATACGGATGCAATGTCCAATAAGAGACTCCTGTCTCGATGCGTTTTCACCCCCTTGCTATTCCTGCAAGGCCCGACGCTTGAATGCCCAGAAAACAATCAATTCGCCTTTTAGTTGGGCATTATTTCTAACCCACCGGAATAGTTACAAAAACTTCAACTAAAGCGCAACTTAATTGTGTTGCCGCCGTATATCGCAATAACAACCAATAACAAGGCAATATGTTAAGGATACGGTTATGCGATTAGCTTGGCGATGTAGCACACAACTCAAAGGCACCTCCAAAAAATTAGCGCGCTGGCTAATGTGGGTCAATAACCCGCCGTGTGCACTACTTTTCTCGGCTTTAGTGCTCGTTTTTTCAGGCTGCGATGCCAAAGACTTAACAAATTCTTCTACATCAATATCTGCCCCAGCCATTACCAATAGTAGTGACAGCCATCAACCATCGAGCAGTACATCATCGGCAATGGTGTACTCCAGCTCCAGCCAAAGCCTTAATGTTGAGCAGCCGAAGGCTTTTAATATCCCCGATATCTACTATGCAACGGCCGGCGTAGAGCTGCTCTTCGACCCCATCGTTATTGGTGGAGTACAAGACACGATTGAAATTTACAGCGACCTTGGCGAGATTAGCATCGACAATGGAGCGTATATAAAAGCCCCTCAAACCATAAGCAATGGCCAGCAATTTCGCCTAAAAGTCACCGCTCCTGAGCAAAGTGATAGTGAAATTATCGCTACCCTTACCGCAGGTAGTTACAGTACGCAGCATGCAATTCGCACTATCGAAGATGATCTAATTGACGAACCCAGCAAGCGAGATAGCGATGGCGATGGCACACCCGATATAGTCGATCACGCCCCAAACAATGCCGACTATCAATACACTTTTGAATGGGTTTCGCCCAGCCTTGGCTATATCCGCCACCCGATTGATGAAGGCAGTACCGTTGCTGTTGCCGAAGACTTCAACCAAGACGGTTTGATTGATATCGCCCAAGTGAGATATATCGGCGATGGCAAAGATGAGCTCCAGTGGGCTCAAGGGCTGGGGCAGGGTACCTTCTCTGAATTTAAAACCCTCAGCAGTTTAGATGGCTATCACTTGTCACAGCATCGAGCCGAATTAAGACTCAAAGTAATCACTCACAACCCAACCGGTAAGCCTCAACTGATTGTGCTTGGGCCACAAGCTGCGCTTTGGGAAATGGTCGCCAACCAATGGCAGAGTACCCCGCTAGCGCCATTTGCCAGCGGGGTAACACAAGTGCGTGGCCAGCTATTCAGTTTTTATGACCATACGCTCTCCACACCGCTTGCTAGCAATAGCCCCGACTGCCACTTCAATGATAACCCGTCCGGGCATCCTCACCTTGAATCGGCGAACTTTTATGGCAACCGCGATTTTATAGTGGCTTTTGACTTTGCCTTCCCGCTACTTTTAGGCAGTGTTGAAAACGGTAATATTGAGTGCTTCACAAACAACCTGGATTACTACGAGTATTATGAAGCGCTATTGAGAGTGGATTTCTACAGTCGTCAATATGTTGTTAGCGATATCGACAATGACGGTGATGAGGAACTCATCGTTAGCCACCAGGGCCGGGCAGGTCAGCACCCAACAGGCCTAAGCATTATCGATATGGAGCCGGGGAAGAACTTCTACGAGCAAGCCATTTTGGGACGGCATTCATTAAATAATGCCCGAACCCGCTTAACCAGTGTGGGTGTCAGCGATAAGGATAACGACGGCGATGACGATATTATTGGCGTGCAACAGCGCACTCTTAATAACGAAAGTAAACCAACCATTGTAGTATTTGAAAACCTAGGCGACAGACGCTTTGCCTCTAACTACATACCACTGGATAAAGCCATTGATTACTCCAATCATTTATCACTGGTGGATATCAATAACGATGGCCTAGTGGATATATTCACCGGCAGCCATTGGTTAGAGCAACAGCCGGATGTTATTCGCTACACCCACGTTTACAATTCGGCCTTAATCGACCTAGGGGCAATGGGCAATGATATTACCTACCAACTTCAAAACGCCCCCAGCGGTATCAGCATTAATGCAGATACCGGCCTATTAAGCGTATCGGCCCAAGAGCTTGCACGCACTATTGACTTGCGTTTAAGCGCCAGCGATGGCGTTACCACTCGTCACCGACTTATTCGAATTATAGCGACAGATAGCGATGATATTGATGGCGACGGCGTAATCGATAGTGAAGATTTATACCCACATAACCGCGCAGAGTCCGGCGATTTTGATGGTGATGGCCTGCCTGATAATGCCGATAACGACACAGATAACGATAGCGTTCCCAACCCGCTGGATATCGATGATTTTAATCCAAACATTCACACGGCTTTATCATGGCCAAACCTGAGTAATAGCTTTCAGAAAGACAGCTCTGCCATTCTCGAGGCTGACGACTGGGTGAGGCAAGCGGGCGATACGGCCAAGGCTGCAAGTGCTCAAGTTATTCGGATAGCTGAAGCCTTTCACCTTTTTGACCCAGCCAATGGTCAAGGCGATGCGACTTTTCTCTATCAAGCCAAAGACGGCTGTAGTACTGGTGGTAATAACTTCCAGAGTGCAGGCCAGTTGTTCTTCATCGAGTATTGCGGAACAATTCATGAAAGCACTAGCGATCTAGTACAGGTTTCTCTCGATAGCAAAAAAGTGAGCTATATTTCCTGGCCAATGGACAGCCCAGCGTGGACAGGTTTAACAAGCTATATCGACCCAACATCAAACCAAAACTTCCTTATTCTTTTTCAAATAGATCAGGGTAATGGCGAGGGCGAAAGTACCGACAGCCAAGGCAAGATAAATATCTCTAGCGCCAATATTGATGATCTTACAATGCATAATGAAGCAAGTCCGAGCAATGTTATTTTCAACCAGTACAACATAAAACCATCCGCCAGCGGACTTGATTTATCCAATATTTATACTTCCGATGTTATGTTAAGCGATATTAACCAGGATGGTAATTTTGATGTCATCATTCGAACTTTAAATGGTAACTATACGTTTATTAACGAAGGCAATACTTTTACCTACAAGTACATTGACGCATTGGCCGATGTAAGGGTGTTGCCATTATCTGGTACACACAACTACCAACGATTCACCATTAACAGCCTTGAGGGACGTTTTTTTGTTTCTGGGGATCTCACCTCAAACTATTCGCTCATACCAGTACCTAACACCGCCAATGGTTTGGTCAATTACAGTCCCAGTAATATGGTCGATTATAATCAAGATGGCGTAAGCGACTATATTGCTTCCGGTGGTTTATTTCAAAACACCTATAGCGATGCTATTTTAGTAACACAATCTACAAAAAATAGATCTTTGTCGATCCAAGCACTAAGAGATTTTAATAACGATGGTGTTATGGATCTTATTGTTAGAAATCATGGTAGCTTCAATGCTTTCATCGACACCCTCTACCTGCAAGTTCCACAAAAGACATTTGAGGCTACCGTCGATACCGGCTTATCGGAGACCTTAAGCGCCCAAATAGTTGATCAACAAATGGCAAGTTACCAGGTCAATACTCCTTTGGACTCACAATATTTTAATATTAAAACCGGTGAACTCAGTTTTTATGTCACCTCAACAGAGCACAACCAACGCCTAGCCGATGGTGGCAGTAATACCTACTATGCCTACATCACCGTAAAAAGCGAATTCTCCCAAGCGACTCAGTTGGTTGCCGTAACGGTAAGTGCGGTGAATTAGAATAGGAGTACATGGTGATCACATGGACCTATTAACTCCTTAAAATTAGGGTAGACGTTTTCCTTGATGATTTTTTCGCCGTTAACCAAGCGGCGATAAAAATGCCGATAAGCAATATTGCGAATGCAGCGATTATCAGTATTACCTCGATATCGAATACGCTGACTAGCGTTACTGATGCCTGTGCTTTATTCACGATAACAGGCTCTATTACCTGCCCGTCTTTGGTGCCAAATTTTAAGGTGTCGATAGCGAAGGTCGCCTGACCTTCGCCTTCAGCAGTAAATTGAATCGTCGCCAACGTACCGCTACCGCTGACTTCTTTTTCGGGGTGAAGTAAGGCGTGAATAAATTCAAAGTTCCCCGATTTTTGATCCACACTATTCTTAACCGTAAAGGCTTGTGGTTTGGTTAAGAATTCTTGAATGGCTAAGCCTGCTGGTTTTTCGCTAGGCTGAACTTTTAAATAATCAGCACTAAATTTTCCACTGAGCTGCACACCATAAACTTTTGGCATATCTTTGAGTGTGATAGTTGCTGTTATCACTTCGCCAGGGGCAACACGGGTATCAGAAAAGCTCACAATAGCCGTGGGTTTTGCGTGGGCAAAGGCTGTTGATAGTAAAAGTAAACACAGTGCAGCGGTATTTAAATAATTGTTCATCATTACTCCAAGGAGGAAAAGGGCTGACGAAGCAGCCCTTTTAAAAGTATTTTACTTTACTTTAAGGGGAATATTTATTGCCAGCTAGACGTAGGTAGAGCCAAACCATTAAATGCATCGCTAATAATTTTTATACTCGATGTGCCCGATGGTGAAGTCAGCGAACTGTGCATCATGGTGGCTTCAATTTCCCAGTCGCTTGGGCTATCCCCTAAACCCGCGGTTAAAGGTGTTGCCGCTAGTGATATAGCCCCGATATTTATTGTAACGTTACCGTTGTCATAGCCGATTTCTAATTGATCCATTAATAGCGGAACGGAAAAATTATCGTGCGTAGGAAAACCATCAATAAAGCTGTCTATCAAGAGGATGGGGGTGGGCGTTTCGGCATCGTAATAGGCGGTTATAAAGTTGCCGTTGTCTGGGTTTCGCAGTGAAAGCGTATAAGAACTTTGCATACCGCTTAACTGAATACCAATGGCAAACTGATCAATATCGGTAGGTTTTGCGTAAGTGAAGGCCGTTGCTGATGCGCCAGGGAAGCCCGCATCACGCTGCCAAGTGAATTCGTCGGCAGCCGTATTCAGTGACGTTGTACCAATAGACGGGGCTATGGTTGTGGCGAAAATCACCGAGGGATCAATTTGCGGAACAATGGCGGATGGATCGCAGCCGTTAATACCAAAGTGGCTGCCTAAAATCGTTAAATCAAAAATATTGATAACATCGTCGCCATTAAGATCTGCCGCGGCCGAAAATTCGGCATCACCCATATTCGAGCCATAAGTTGCTGAAATTACCGTGAAATCGGCAATATCAATAATACCATCGCCGTTAATATCGCCAGCGATCATTGTTTCATCACTCATCACCGTAGTGCCGCCATTTTGGGTTTGCGTAATACTGCAGCTATTCACATATTGTGGATGCTGATAGCTCACCACCCAAACGCCATCTTTTAATGCCGTAAAGGTAAAGTTACCGTCGGCGTCGGCAAGGGTCGATACCGTACGATCGCCCAATTGAATGCTCACCTCAACACCGCTTGGGTCGGCGCCATTAGGTAAGGCAATTTTTCCGGTAATGGTTGCGCCATCAGGAGTATGTATGCCGTCATCAATGGTGATACTGGCATTCTCCATTTCTAAGATAATAGGTTGTCCATTAATATCAGCTGCGCTAGAAACACAGGTAATATCCAGCGTTGTACTGCCCACTTCAAAGGCCGAATAATTAAGCGTGGCAAATGTTCCCGAGCCATTAATGGGTAGCGCGGGGTTCATTAAGCTTAAGCTACCGCGCCAATCGCCGGGCGCTGGGCTGTTGAGTAGCATGGGTATTTCTAAGCGTGAATTCGGATCGAATAAATTGCCGTAGTTTGCGCCATCTAATGTTGCCAGCGTGGAATCGGCAAAACAATTAACCTCCAAGCCATAAAGGTCGGATGACGATACTTGAATATCAACACTGAATAGTGGGTCGGTAATGGGGTCAACTGTGGCGTGTGAAGGCGAAATCGAAATGCGCTGTCCGCCAGCTTCTTCGTTATCAAGGCGAGCAACAAAAATGTCCGAGCTGCCATTATTGTCGTTAGCGACGATGGACGCAGAGTGCGATTCGTAGGCAATGTAGAGTGCATTACTTGATATGCGAGGCATGTAAGCGCCGTCGAAAATTTCATTATTATTGAAATCTAAATTCACGCGTTCTGTTATCGCGGCTTCACGATCAAAAACGAAAATGTCATCAAAACCGTTAAAATCGTTGCTAACAATGTTGTTTGCATTGGACGCATAGGCAATATAACGCCCGTCGGCAGAGACCGAGGCGCGATAACTAAAGCCATTCGCGGGAGTGCCATCGTGGGCGAGGCTGACCAGCTCGGTAGTATTAAGGTCTCTATCGTGAATAAAAATATTATCGTTGATGGTGGGAGTATTGGGCACTAACTCCGGTGCCATTGATTGAAAAACAATAAATCGCCCATCAGCCGAAATATTTGGATCATAGCTACCGAAAAAAGCTTCGGTACCGGTGCTACTCACGCTGACACGTTCGATATTGGCGGTTGCTATATCATAGACAAAAATATCATCGACACTATTGTTGTCCCCGGTGACCAAATTTGAGGCAAGTGATGTAAAAACAACGTGAGTTCCGCTGTCTGAAATTTGTGCCATATAGCTCCCGCCATTGGCCTCGGCGCCACTGCTGGATACGCTAATGCGCGTTGTTGTTTCTGTTTGGCGGTCGCGTAGGAAAACATCATTAAGACCATTAAAATCATTAGGTACGAGTTGATTATCCTCAGAAATAAATACGACGTATCGTCCGTTACCGGAGACACTGGGCTCTGTACTCCAGAGTGTGGTTTGAGCCCCCGAAGTACTTACGTTAATGCGTTCTGTGGTACCTAATTGGCGATCGCGTAGAAATATGTCGTCCCAGCCATTGGTATCGTTAGGTACTAAATTAGTCGCATTCGAAGCAAATACCACATAACGGCCATCCGCCGAAATATCGCCAAAATCACTATGCCCCATAGCTTCATTACCGGCGCCATCAACATTCACGCGCTCGGTAATACCCGTTGTACGGTTGCGCACAAAAATATCGGTAAAAGCATTAAAATCATTGTCCACCAAATTGGCGGCATCGGAAGCAAAGGCTACATATTCCCCGTTTTCCGAAATGCTGGCCATATAGCTAAAGCCATTCGCCTCGGTACCAGTATCGGAAATATTAGCGCGCTCGGTTGCCAGCAACGCTGCCGAAGAAGAAATTGAAACCGTCAGCGTGCAAGCGGCAACAACGATGCGAGATAGCGATAGTTGTGTAAATTTTATGGGTTGAAAAAACATGGTATTAATAACACTCCTAGGCGAAATTAAAGAACTTCAATCCAAGCCATTTTTTATGAAAGTACTCATAAAAAATGGCTTGGATTGAATCGGAAAATTAAGGATAGGAGGGAATAAGCAAGCCGCAAGGCGATGAATAATCGATTAAGGAATAACTCGGCGGTAGATGTATAGCGATGTTGAATGGCGCAGGCCGTCACTCGTGAAATATGGATGTCGTCTAGTTTTTTGGGTGAAAAAGGGTGGTGATGGGTGTCAGTATTGTGATGGTGCTGATGGGGTGGTTAGATTCGCCACAGCGTGCTGGCGAGCTTAACATTACGGTAGGCTAATCAACTTTTACTCTACCTCGGCACCAAGGCCGACGAGCACTTCAATAATTTTGTCGTTGTCCAGCCGCCATGGCGGAAAGCCGTTAAATACTTTCATTACCGTCTTTTCATCACTGTAAAGCGCGGTAAAAAATATCCCACTCTCCACGCGCCCATTTTCAATATACGTGACTGGATTAATGGCGGTGGTTTGCACAGGAATTAAAAGCCAGCTATCAATTAGCGCATGCTGCTTGCCTGAATAGCGAAAACTATGCCCTGCCATTAGAAAAGTACCAACAGCGAATAGCGTAAGGCCAATTTTAACAAAGGCTGGGAGGTTGTTTCGGCTGGCGGGAATGATAAAGCAAACCAACAGGCAGAGCAGAAGTAAGCCGCAAGCCAACCATTGTGTGAAATAGGGCGCTTGAACGATAACCTCTAAAGAGCCACTGCCTTTATTGGTCAGTAAAGGCAATTGCATGGCGCTAGTGAGTAAAGCTAGCACTAGGGCAATAACAGCGAAAAGTATTGCGCGGTGGTGTACTTGCTTGCCCATTAATATTCGAATCCTATGCCTACAATATTGGTTTTATTTTTACTCAGGGCTTGCTGTACAAAATAAGGTTTCTTCGATCGCTTATTTAATGTATTCAAAACTTGCGGTAGCGCAATGGTCATTACTTGCTTTCTGAAGCGTCGCGGATTGGTATTGTGCTAGCGTTACCGCTAGTGAGCAAGTGCATTGCTATTGGCACTATAAATATCGGTAGCATCAAAAGAGGTTTACTTGCTATGGCAGACGATTTTCAGACTAATTGCCGGAAATGGCGTTTTTTTGGGCTTTTTAGGCTTTGGGTTGAAGGGTAGCTTCAAAGAGGGGTTTAGCCGGAATTGTCCGTCTGGTGAGTACGAAAACGAAGTTTGAAGTGGTGCCCAGAGGCGGCTTTGAATTTGTTATTTAACCTATTGTTTTAAAAGGATAAAATGTTTCACCTAGGGTGTTGGTAGCACGATAAGTAGCACCACTTTGATCGGGCTGGGTGCCTTATAACCATTATTTCAATGATTCCCTTTATGAGGTGTACTAATGGCTAAGAAAACTGAGCAGATCGTGTTTAGAGTCACCAAAACTATGTATCAACAGCTTCAGGATAACGCCGATGTTCGTGGCATGACTGTTAGTGACTACCTTCGTTGCATAGTAAAACCCTCAATGTATCGTCATGGCGCTTCACTCGGTAGTCGTGCGATGGGCAATAATCACTAAGGTGTTGATCAATGGGGTTAGCAGGGACAGGCACTCGTTTGATTACTGTATGGAAATTGCTGATCGTTTTTTACGCTCAGCGCACAGTCTCTTTGTGTCTTAGTGGATACCTGTCCTGTCACCTAGCTTTCGATTTCAACACCTCAGTCTATGGGGGGTATTATTTCTCATCGAAATATCCGGTTGTATTAAGCCACGGCACTAAAGTGATTCTTGGTACAATAGCTTTAATTAATCCCTCTACCCAAATAATCATGCATGCGATAATCCCCCTTCTCTATATCCTCTTGATTTTCAACAAAGATCAGCTCAGTAATGACTCACCTTACCGTGTATGCGTGTTCTCGTTGGTTGGAATGAGTTATTTTGTGTTTATACAATACATTATGTATTACTACTGGGTGTTTCCATCAGATAGCCTATTGCAGTACTTACCCAGTGTGGTTGTGGTCGGGGGAGTCTTAGGGCTTTGCTTCTCGCCTTGGGTCAAGCGAGCAACCCCCGTTAAAGCAGTAATTTGTGGTGCCGTGTTTCTAACAGGCACTTTATCTTCATTGATATTCGATGTCGAAATAAAAGAACGGATTGCCGTCGCAGGCGGTTTTTATCGGATTGGACCGCAGCAACGTCATTTCGCCCGACCCGCAGAGCTAGGCTCAGAGAATGTCGAGTTTAATAGGGTCGGCTATAGTCTAGAGCGGCTGCAGCAATGGAGTCATAAGACAACTAGCTCCGGTTATGATTTTCTTACTGTTGAGAGAGAGAGTAAAATACTTGCCGAAATGCGCCCCAACTGCTTTAAGGAGTTAGGCGTGGACACGCCTAACTATATAGAAAACAGCTTATTTTCAATGGCGGCGGAAGGTCAAGAGCATAAGGTTGAATGCATCAAAAGCAAAGGGCATAGAGAATGCATAATTAAAGTAAAATATAATAAAAATCATGACACTGTAGAGCGCTGGAGGTGGTTTCGATATTCGACAAAGAACAACGTAAATGCCGAATTAGATATTTTGTTTTATAACAATCAAAGCGAGCTAAGGGCAGAGGCCGCTTTTATGCTGAAGTCTCTACAGCTATTGCCATCCGTAAGCGATGTATACTGCTTGACACCGGCCGAGTGGCTTTAGCATACCCTTATATTGTGCTTTTACCTGTTAGGCTAGCCTGGTAAGGCTTATTGTCCTACTGTGTTGGCGTGATCTTTTAAGGGTTGGCAATCCCATTGCATTTTTAGGCTACTGACTGCAGCATCTTTAAATAGCTGATATCGTTGCGACGGCTCGGCTAAGCTCACCGCTGTCCACGCGATATATGCATCACTATTTGAAGATAAACTCTCTGTTAACGACTTATCTAGCGATGCGTATTTCTCTGCAGTATCCATAGTATCGAATTTAGGCTCTGTACTTAATGCAGTAAAAATGTCACAGAATTGATCAAATTCATTTTCCTCTGCTACTAGCTCTGTATTGCTGTTCTCTGAGCATCCCCAGAAAAATAACAATAAAAGTGGAAAAATTATAGCTTGCCGACTCATTTTCGAAGAACCTCCCAGTTAAATTTCCCTTGCCCATTTGGCCTGTAAGGCTTTACCGGGCGATACATTTGCACGTAATTAGCGGGCGCATAGTCAGCAACTAGTCGGTCTCTCGCGTCAGTAATATATACCCATAATCCCTGGCTGGTTACCCAAGCTGTACCACCTCGGCTAGCAATAACCATTGCGTTTATTTGCGGAGAGGATGCTCCATAGTTGTAACACGCTTTAATGAATTTGGCGTATTTTGCGGGCTCCTTCGATTTGACAAGCTCGAGTTTTTGGCTGATATCGTCGTCTACAACAGCCTTAACTAAGCCAGTTACTATGGAGGCAGGAGCAGAGAGGAATCCAGAAAGGTAGATCCCAATATCCACCGCACCTGGAGAACCTCCCTCTGCTGCGAAGTTTAGAGCCCAGGTGGCAGGGGTTACTAAAGCTCCGGCAACTTTTTTCCCTACTTGCTCCAAGCCGATTGAAGCAACAGTACCGCCTGTTGTTTGTATTAGATTTTTGTGGGTTTTAACTTTTTCTGCGACTGTATCCATTAGTATTTCCTTAAAATGTCCTGAGAGGTCGAACATCAATCTTACCCAGATGAAGTGGCATGATCAATGCGTATTGCCAGATTCAAATCGGGACACCGCTTCAAATCTGGACCATACCCCTATGTGTCAGGCTAGTTGTCACATCACCTAAGGGCCGAGGAAAAAATACTTTATCCAACAATACTTGCCTCCTACTTCCTCAACTGCGTTGCCCAAAGCGTTACATGCCCCGGCATGCGCCCCTTCGAGCGCCTTGCTGAGAAAACAGGCGCCTTCGTCTAATTGGACAAACTATTATTGCCTCGCCCCTAACCCATATACAGGGTAATGGATTGATGACAGGCTATATCCAAGAACAACGCCGCTCAATAGTGCAGGATTACCGTAATAGCGACCTCAGTTTGCGTGAATACGCAACCGCTCACGGAAACCCAAAGCGCGTATTCGTAATATCGGCGCGGATGATCTTGATGAGCCGGAAGGGTTTGCGTCGGGCGATATGAAGAAGTTTATTGAAAGCCCTGAATAATTGAAAGGGGTGAGGATGATGAGCGAAAAGACGATTAATAAGCCGCTAACCGAGCAGGATAAACAAACCCCCGCCGATGCCGGGCGAAATTGACCCCAAAAATGCGAAAGTGAGCGTGTTTTTAGCCATGCAAAAGGCTAAGGGAAAAATGAAGATTAAAAAGTAAATTCCCCCTGAATTGTTGACCGGTTTAACCGCGTAATTAAGTAGATTTAATTTATGCGGCTGCCTGAGCGGTAGAATTCGTGGGCTGCTCGTAACAGCCGTTTTCGCAGGGTATTGGAGGAGCTTAGATTTGCCTGAATTATAACTTGGTCCCCAGAGGGTGGTTTGAAGTAACAATTCAACGATAAAAGCATTATCGGGCATAGCGCTATAGAAAGTTTTAGCCGGAATAGTCCGCTAGGGTAGTACGAAAACGAAGTTTGAAGTGATGCCCAGAGGTTGGGTTG
Source organism: Marinagarivorans sp. (assembly GCF_982758155.1). Classification (NCBI taxonomy): domain Bacteria; kingdom Pseudomonadati; phylum Pseudomonadota; class Gammaproteobacteria; order Cellvibrionales; family Cellvibrionaceae; genus Marinagarivorans; species Marinagarivorans sp. The sequence goes on from NZ_CEXWTU010000124.1 coordinate 12,083, forward strand.
AAACGCAGTTTCAACGATAAAGGCCTTATCGCGCATAGCGCCGAAAAAAGGTTTAGCCGGATTAGTCCGCCAGGGCAGTACGAAAACGAAGTTTGAAGTGGTGCCCAGAGGCGGACTTGAACCGCCACGGCCGTGAGGCCACTAGCACCTGAAGCTAGCGTGTCTACCAATTTCACCACCTGGGCATACGTAAGTTTTGTTTAGACTGCTACTTGACCAATGCAGTGATCTTCATAATCCGACAGTTTGCGCGTTGCGCAAAGTCTACCCGTCGCTTCCGGCCCCTTATTTTATGTGACTAAGGTTCCGAGAGGCGGCGAATATAGAGATCGTGCCCGTGATTGTCAATCTTCTAACTCAAATGATTTGCCTATACATTCAATGGATTCGTCTTCAAGTAAAAAGCAGCTATAGCCTGGGCCAATAGCTTGTTGTATCACCTTCCCTCTAAGGGGGATTTTTTGGCCAGGGGCGGGAATTTCATCGGTATGGGTTGGGTCTATTTGGTTATGGTAATTTAGGCCCCAGCAGTAAACACTGCCATCTTTTAATAGTGTGCAGGCGTGGCTCTCGGTAACGGTAACTGCTTTTACATGCTTACGCACTAGTTTCAGATCCCAAGTATCTGTAGAGGTTGGGCTAATAAGTGGGGCATTGCAGTATGCGCTGTCTAGCGTGTCGATAATGCATAGACCGGAGCCGGCTAGCGTTTCAGCAGTGTAAGATTTTACGTTCTCGCGCTTGAAGATGACATTGTTCGCGCTCATTTGGTCGAAATCGCCTAACTCGGTGTAACATCGAAGGGTGTTTTTTTTGTCGATAAGGCAGGTTTCATCGCCGCCAAAAAATGCATCTTGAATATTTTTAAGTCCGCTGTAGCGGAGAAGATGAGCGTGTGGACAATACAGTGTATTACTACTTAAGCTGCAGACAACGTTATGAGAAAGTATTAGTTTTGGCGTAGGAGTGTTGTGCATTGAACCGAAGCCCTTACCTATAAGGGTTTGAGCTAATAATGAATCCCCGTCAAATTCTGGTGAGAGACCAGGCAATAAAATTTCGGCATCCATTAGGCCATCCTTATAATAAGTATTGCCCCAGCACATTATTTTTCCAGATGCGAATGTTGCGCAAGCATAATCGCCAGTTTCTAGCGCGCCGCCGGGGCTCGTTGAGCCCTGCCCGAATATTTGAACAACCGTGTGACCCTTAGTCTCGCCAAAATTTACGGGAAATAGCAGAGTTTGCTCATTCTTTTTTGTGTTAAGTTTCCAGCAATAGACATTTTTATTGTTTGTAATGGCGCAAGCCAACGAACTAAGGGCAATGACCTTGGTGGCTTTTAAGTCTTTAAGCTGCTTTGGCAGATTAGTCGCTGGCTCTGCGGTTGAACAGCTACAAGCAAAGGTTACGAGAGTCGCACTTATTATGGTTATGATTAGCTTGCGCATTAATTTTTCCTTAATTTAACTCGAAAACGCTACGATTGGTAAATAGGCTAAAGAGGGTTTCTTTTTTGCCTACGTCTGCTGGAATTGGGCAGCTGCACGTTGTGCTGGTAGGGGGAGCTATATTGCCTAGTGGCGAAAGTAGCGCAAAACGCACCACAATATAATTGCGCTGGCCCTTCTGTATTTTATCTCGCGCGTGAGGATCTTGAGTTCCATCACCACCAAAAAGTACCCCCGTTTTCTGCGCTGCTCTTTGTTTGGTGTGTCGGGCATTGGTATCGCTTGTTGTTAGCAGTTTGATTTCCCCGCCAAAAAGTGGATCTATTGCTGTAAAGCTGCCATCGCAATTTTTCTTGGTAATCAAAATCCAGTGATCACCCTGAGAGCTGGATTTGTAATCAACATGCGCTGCGGCCGGGTGGCCTTTAGTTAGGTGGCTGGTTAATTTTGTGAGGTCCGCTTGGGATAAATTGCTGT
>NZ_CEXWTU010000125.1:0-14003 GCF_982758155.1 Marinagarivorans sp.
TAAGAAAGCCGATATCTTCGCCTAATTGGACAAACTATTATTGCCTCGTCCCTAAGGCGGGCCTTAGTCGTGGCCAACCCATCTTGTCAGGAGTTTGGAAGTTGGCACTGATATAGCGAAGTGGAGCAATAGCTTCAGGCTAATGTCCTGGGGTTATTTTTTATAGAAGGAGTGATCGCTGAACTATTTGATAGGTTGTTTAGGCGGATTTTCTGGATCACGGGTCTATGACATCGCAGTCATAGCAACTCGTTGCTGTAACTGTCTATTCCCTTGTGGCGGTGTAGTGAGTCCTACCTCTCAATTTCTCAACAAGCACCCCTCGGTATCCGAGTTTTGAATTGATTCTTTCTCCAGCTTTGTTATTTTTAACATCTTACAAATATAAAATTAACGCGCAGAGCGCTTAAACCTTCGTTGGATCCTTTTGGGGTGTGTTTAAGGTGAAAATGGCTAGGAGATTACGCATGGTAAAAAAAATTAGTTTGGTCATGGCTTCACTCGTGCTTTCAGCGTGTGTGGCAGAAGACCCTAACGGATCATCCAGTAGTAGTGTGAGTAGCCAAATGGCGATTTCATCGGATGCTCCTCCTAGCTCTAGTAGCTTAGCGGTTGTGCAAGGCTCTTCATTGGTCGCTTCTTCTAGCTCGATGGTCATGGTATCAAGTGCTGCCAGTTCAGAATCGAGCGTGATGCAAAGCTCTAGCGCGGCCTCTTTACCCAGCGGTGATTTTGATTTTGCTAAAGGTAAATTGCTCTATGAAGCCAACTGTTTAGAGTGCCACGGTATTCAGGGTACCGGCACCGCGAAACGTCCTTTTCCCATCGCCCAGGTGGATTACAGCGGCATAATGTCGCGTGCTGATGCTGGCGGTAATATGCCCGACGGCAAAGGCCCGTTAACCGGTAATGAATACAAGCCGGAACATTGTGTTGGTGATTGTGCCCATCAAGTGGCTGGCTACATTACGGCCGGTTTCCCTGGTGCTACCGATGTTGCTGCAGCCGAAGAATTGGGTTTTGATGGTTGTAGTAGCGCTGAAGGCGCACCAGGTAAGCGTGCAATTCGCTTGCTAACACGCCATGAATATCAAAATACCGTAAATGATATTTTTGGTTTAGATTTAAATTTAACCACTAATTTCCCACCAGAAAGCCGCGAACATGGTTTTACCAATAATGCCGACCTTGCGTTTGTAACGGCGCGTCACCTTGATGAATATTATTCGGCTGCGTCACGTGTAGCCGCGGAAGTTCAAAATAATCTTAATAGCGGCGTGATTGGCGATGAGCTGAATTGCGGAGCTAACTACCATTGCTTGCGAACGTTTGTTGAAAAATTTGGCCAGAAAATTTTCCGACGACCGCTGGACGGTCAGGAGATAGATGATTATTTAGCCTTCTTTACCGTGCTGCAGCCTGCCGACCAGAATGAAGGGTTCTTTAACCATTCAGATCGTTTTAAAGAGGCCGTTGCTGTGGGTTTACCGGCTTTATTAATGTCACCTCATTTTTTATACCGCAAAGAGCTAGGGCAATTAAGCGGTGGCGTGTATCAGTTAAATGATTACGAAATGGCGACTTTGATAGCCTATACCTTTACAGGTTCTACCCCCGATAATGAGTTGCTCGGTGCGGCGCGTAATCAGCAAGTGCGAACAAAGCAGCAGTTTAAAGCGCAGGCCGAGCGCTTACTGGCCACCGAAAAAGGTAAAGATCAAATGGCGCGCTTCGCTATTGAGTGGTGGGATGCCGGCACGGAATTAATCGGCGCCAAAAATAATAACATTTATACCGGCTATAGCCCTGAAGTTAGTGAGGCGATGGTGGGTGAAATGGAAGCGTTCTTCAAGCATGTAACCTTTGATTCTAGCGGTAAATTCCAAGAGCTTTACACGGCTGATTACACCATGCTGAACGATACCTTGGCGCGATTCTATGGCATTGGCAGCGGGCTTAATACAGGGTTTGCTAAGGTGTCGAATGATCAGCGTGGTGGTATTTTAATGCTGGGTGGCATATTGGCTTCCAATGCCAGTACCGAAGAAACTTCACCGGTAAAGCGCGGTGTTTTTGTTCGCGAGCAACTTATGTGTGATCCTTTACCGCCTTTCCCGCGCGATGTGGCAATCCCGAATCCTGACTTGGATCCGAGCAAGCCTATGCGTCAGCGTTTTGAAGAGCATTCGGTAAACCCAGACTGCCAAAGCTGCCATAAATACTTCGACGATATTGGTTTCACTTTGGAGAACTTTGATGCTTCAGGTAAATACCGTGATCGTGAAAAAATGTACGATTGGGCTACCTTCGATATTCTGGATGAGCTTGATATCTTAACGCAAGGTAAGGTTATTAATGTAGATGGTGGTGAAGATGAGCACTACTTTACGGATCGCTGGGAGTTTTCACAAATGATGGCCAATGCGAATTCAACGAAGTCGTGTATGACCACTCAATATTATCGCTATGTTGCGGGTTATACCCTGGAAGACGCGGATAATTGCGCTATCGAGAACTTGAATAAAACCTTTGCTGAGAGTGAGTTTGATATCCAATCGTTATTGATTGGCATTACTCAACTCGATTCATTCTCTGTACGGAAATAGGACGATAACTTATGAAAACTCCTTTTAGAAATACTCGTCGTCGTTTTGTTAAAAATGCCATTGTGGCCGGTACGCTTTCACCGCTTGCAATGCGTATCGCCCAGCCTGCATTGGCGGCTGTTGGGCAAGATATACCCAAGGTTGTCTTTGTTTATATGCCCGATGGCGTGTACTGCCCCAAAAATGCCGATGGTACAACGAGCCATGGTGAAGCTGCTTGGCATCCAACGGGTGCAGTAAGTTCTGCGGGCGACGGTTATTCTGTGGTGAATAACCCAACCTTAAATGATATGACAAAAGCCTTTGCGCCCATAAAAGAGCATATGACTTTTTTACAGGGTTTGGATATGAAGTTGGGGGGCGGTTCTCACCAGGGCGGCACGCGTAAAGTATTGACGGGTAATGGCGATAATTCGCTCGATATTATTTTGGGTCAGCAAGATAATATTGGTGGCCAAACGCCTGTGCGTAATGTGAATTTAGGGGCAATGGCTAATTTCCAAGCCGGCACCACCGACCATTCACATTATTATAATGGTGTTTCTGTTAAACCCGAAGATGATCCTGTCGCTGCTTTCAATCGTGCCTACGGTTTGTCTAGCGCGCCAGGCGCAGCCCCCGGCGGCTACGACCCGCGCCGCGATATTGTGAGCCAAGGCCATAAAGAATTAGCCGCGCTTATGAAGAATGATTTAGGTGCCGACGAGCGTTTAAAATTATCAGCCAACATTGATGCGCTGAATGATTTACAGAAAAAATTAGATGGCGTTGCTAATGCTGGCGGTAGTGATGGCGGTGATATGGGCTTATGTTCCACCTCAAATTTTAATCCATCTAACTTCGATCCAATGCCAGGCGTACACCCGGCACAAATTCATTTAGAAAATAACTTTACGACGGTTGCGGGTTTACAGGTCGATTTAATGACGCGCTTATTAGGCTGCGGTATGACACGGGTAGGGGGCTTACAGATGTCACATACCACTTCAAACTTCAGAAGCCATCACAGTATTTCGCATAACTTTAGCCAAGCATGGATTAATTCGCTCGATTATTTCTACAGCTTTTTAATAGAGATGGTGCAACGCTTTAAAGCGACACCGGACGGCTCTAGCAACCTATTAGACAATACATTAATTTATGTCTTTAGCTGTTTGAGTGATGGCAAACTGCATGATCACCGAGATATGCCATTTATGTTAATTGGCGGGCACAACTCAGGTATTCAAGGCAATCGTCAAATCCGTTACGATTTAAATGCAGAAGGTGATGGCCGCGGTGTAGATCACACCAAATTATTGGTCAGCATTGCGAAGTACATGGGCCACGATATTAATAGTTTTGGTACCAACGGCGTGACTGGCGAGTTGCCGGGGTTGTATTCTTAGGGTTCGCAAGGGTGGTGCTTAGGGCAGTGATCAATGATTGTGACTGCGCCGCCCTAAGCGCCACTCTATTGTATAACGGGATTCTCAATTTTAAGGGGAATGCTTATGCTGTCTATGCTCATATCGACAATAGGGAGTTTGGTGTACTTCTCTTTTAAAGCCCATTTTGCATATTTGTTGTTGAGTTTCCGGTATTTTAAAGTGGCTGTTATCAATAGTGGGCTTTTTGCCCATGTGGGAATGTCGAACGAATAAGCGACAATATCTGTACTGCCTGCCGCAATGGTATTTTTATAGGTATTACCAATCATGTTAAAAAGGTCGTGCTTCCAAACCTCGTTACCATGCCTGTCAACAGGGCGCGATACATACTTGTGAGCTGATGGGTCAACATAGCCCTCACTATCAATAAAGCCGCTATGGTAAACCGTTTCACCACTCGCATCGGTGGCTTTCACCTCGAGCCAAGGCTCGTTAATATCAGCTGTACCTCCGGGGAAGTTGTGCCCAACACCAATATTGGATACTGCAATGGAAAACTGTATGTTTTCTCCAATGTAATGATAGTGTGGCCCTTCATTTGGGTTGCGAATGCTTTCGTTAATTGTTTCGCTGGCTTGTACGGCTGACTTTCTGTGTGGTTTCTCGATAGTGACTTTTAATTTGTTTCTTCTTAAAAATTCAATTGTTTTGTTGAGTTGAATTTGATCGTTGTTGATTGTGGCCAACATAGTGTTTGCGCCAATAAAACGGTGTGAACGAATTAGTCCATCGGAATTTGCGGAAGGGTCAGATGATTCCTCTAAGGGCATGTGGCAGTCTTGGCATAGGGTCTTTTTTTGATTGCTATAAGATTGATCGTTATTTCCTGAGTAAGCACTTTGCGACCATGCTGCATACTCATCTTGCATTTTTACCCATCCCCAATTGTTAAGCTCTTTATCCATAAATTGTGTATGGCATGTAGAGCAGTGCTTTGCTGTGCGTAAGGCGGGGCGGCCCATGTCGAGTATGTGTTGGCTTGGTGAGGCCTTGACGATCCAATTGTGAATTTTTTGTAATGCGCGACTTTTCGCTTGCTCGAAGAGGTAAGGTTTGTGTGGGGTGTAATTGTAGCTCCCAACACCGTTTAGGTTGTTTACGCTTTGAATATTGTGGCAGCTCAAACAGGAGACTCCTTCACTATTCCCCATTGTGCCTGAAATTCCGCCATGCTTTCCGCCTGATGTCAGACGCCCAGATAATAGAGCGATGGGAGCGTGGCAGCCTTCGCAGTAACGGGTTGCCTCTATGCCCTTGTTGTTAGCCAGTAGGTTGATGTTGGTGACGTAGGCTGGGTCGTCGGCGGCATGTTTATGGGCTGAGCTTTGCCATTGTTGGTAAATCTCTTGGTGGCAGCTGGCGCACTTAAGTGAGTTGCCAATATAGTTTTCAGCAATAAAGTTTTGTGAGGGCGTTGTTGTTTGGCTGGGCCAAAACGGGTTGTCGCCATAATTATAGTTATAGTCAGTAACGTGGGTGAAGGCCTCATCGGCTGTTGGCGTGAAATGATTCAGTGCAAAAATAATGGGCGTGAGAATGAAGATTACTAAGGTTGTTATTTTTGTGGCTTGTAATAGCGAAGAGGGCGTGTAGGTTTTCTTTATTTTCCCGATTTTGTTTTTTGATATTGCCGTCAAGTAATGAATGGTAGTTAATGTTATTAACAACAGATAACCTTTTTGGTGTAAAAGAGTTATTAATGCTTTAGTGGGGGGGAGTAGATAGTAGAGGCTGAAGCTTGAATAGGCGGCAGTAACTATTAGTGTGAGCATGCCTGTGATAGATGCCCAAACTTTTCTTATGCCTATTGTTCTTCTAAAATGGATAATTGTATATTTTACCGCAAAATAGATGAGGATTATGCCTATTGCGCTGTGAGCCAGCAAAATCATTTGTTTAATACTTGTTGTTGCTAGATTTGTGCTCGCGAGCACGCCACTGATGATGCTAAAAAATAAAAGGGCGCAGAAAATACTAAATGCTGCCTTTTCTTTATCTATTGTTTTCATGGTTAAGCTTTCACTGTGTAATGTTTGTGTCGCGAGAGAGTGATTGTTTATTTTTTAATGTAGTTCGGGCTTCGGCCGCGCCTAACATTTCGCAGTACGGCATTGGCCGCATTCCTTATTTCTTCTGAAGGCATTGTGAGTAAGATCGCCTCGGCGGCAAGGGCAGCCCTAGTTGCTCGTGTCATGGAAAGAGCCTGTAGCGCGCAAAGCTGAACCTTTTCATTATCATGACTGATCGCTATTTTTGTAAGCGCCGGGATTGCCAAGTGCTTATTCTGTGTGCAGGCTTCTTCTTCTGAGAAATAGTGATGGAAAGCATCTGTGATGGCGCAAATTTCTTCAGTTTCTTTTGTTTCGTGAAGCCGATCTATAAGCCAGTGAACGCCAACCTCTGCTTCAATGGCCTGCAGTGCCTTTATGCTTGCTATGCGTACGTTTAGCTTTTTGTCCTTAAGGGCAGTATTTATAACGTCTAGACGCTTTCTGTTTTTTGAGCGGGATATTTCGGTTAGTTGGTCGATTTTTTCAGTTTTAGAAAGTGCATTAAAGTTTCTAGAGGGATGATGAAGGGCTGTTCTTTTTGGGGCGGCAGTTTTCGCGTTTAGAGTGCCTGTCGAATCGGGTGGGGAAAGTGGGGTGTTTAGGTACTGGTTGTGCTTTGGATTTGTGTAATTTTTTTGTGTGCCATCTGAAAAGTTGACTTCAATGTTGCTAACAATTTCATTTTCCTGCAGCTGTATGGAAACTCTTGGGTCTGAGGACGATAAAAAAGACGAAACAGCCTTATCTCTGTGAAAGGTTCTTATGTTGGTTTTTATAGTGGTTGAGGTGACATCGCTTATGGATGTTAGCCCGACCCAATTTTGTGTATTCCCGTTGTTTATCCAAAGTTGGATTGGACCATTATTGTTGGTAACTAGCAGGTCGTGATCTCCATCGTTATCGATATCAATGCGCGCTACAGAGCGGCTAGAAAGGCTAGCCCCTTCGCGGAATACGTAGCGTTCATAATGTCCTTGGCGGGATCCCATCAATGCCGTATTTGGAAGCCCCTGTGTATTGCTTGGCGAGTCTGGGTCGGGAATGGAAAATCCGTTGGCGAATACAATATCTAGTTGACCATCGTTGTTGATATCGATACGAGTACTGCCAAAGTTGTTGTCGCCTAAGTGTTCGTTAGGGTTTTTGAGTACTTGCCTGCTGATGTCTGCCAGTGTTGCTGAATCACTTATGATGGGGATATGTTTATATTCGCCACCTAAAATATAGGTCTGTTTTTTCGAGTTGCTTTCGATATGTACGGTGTTACGGGTATTAAGCGATATTTCCATGTTGGGGTTGTAGGGCGCGAAGCGTTTTCCTGCATGATTTAGGAGGATCTGGCTGGGCGATCCAGAATCATTATTTATGATTAGGTCGGGGTAGTGGTCGTTGTTGATATTAATAAATGTGGAGCTTAAGGTTCTGCCATCGCTATTGTCTAAATTAAATTCACGTGCCTTTTCTGTGAATGTTAAGTCCCCGTTGTTAATGAATAACTTGTTGGCTTGGCCTAAATAGAGGCTAGGGTCATAGGCGCGTGAATTGTTGTTGGCGTACCCTGATAGCGCCTCAAATGTTTTGGCTAGCTTTGTGTATGTAAGGTAGTTAGAGACATAAATGTCGAGTGTGCCGTTTGCATCAATATCCTCTAGGGTTATTGATGTTGGCCATCCGCTATCGGTTTTCCAAAGTGCTTTTTGTTTGAGGTTGCCCTTTTCGTTAATCAGTAGCATTACGCCTGTTCGATGGCTTAGTACAATGTCTGTCCAGCCATCGTTATTTAAATCACCGCTAGCACAACCCATGCCCCATATGCTGGATAAGTCTTCTTCTGTTGCGCTGGCTGTGAAATACCCTGTGCTATCGTTGGTGTAAATAGGGTTCGAATAATTTTTTGCCCACCAAGATTTGCGGCCAAATAGGCGGCTGTGGCCACTGCTAGGCACAATGAATATATCCATATAGTTGTCGTTATTAATATCAAATATGCATGCCCCAGCGCCAAGTGCCTCATCTAACCCTGTGATGAAATTGCTGCGCTGTTTGTGGGGTTGTGTTAGCCCCCTTGGATAGGCTTCTTCGCTCATGATGGGAGTTATGTTTAGGCTTGGTATGGTAATTGCGCTGATTGACTGTGGTGTGTTTTCTAAAGGAACGGAGGTAAAGCTGATTAATACCAACACTGATATTCCTACTGCAAGCCATAACTCGAACTTTTTCATTTTTTCTTGGGATTGCCTGATGGTGAGAATACTTGAGGGTTTACCGTAGCTTAGTTCTATTATTGCCTCTGGTCACTTGGTGAGGTAAAAATCAAGCAGTGTGGTTGCGGTGCTAGCAGTCCATGTCTATTCTTATGTCAAATGCCTTAGATCTTCTTGGGATGCACCCAATTGCTTAGCGAGCCTGTTGCAGCGTGAATACCGAGTTTATTATTTAGAGGTGACCTTTAGTGATTTATTTTACGCATTTTTCTTGTATTTCTAAGTTGTTCATCTTATGCGTGTATTTGGCACTGGAGACTGCTACAAGCAGTAAAAGCCTTTCTCCCTCAAAAAATATCAGAGAATAATATGTCGAAATATATTATCGCAGGGCTTCTTATGCTTGTAGCGTCGTCAGCTTATACACACGAAAAAAGTGCGGTAAAATTTAATCATTGGTTAAAGGCCAAGAATATTGACGGGCTCAGTGGGCGTGAGTTGAAAGAGTTCAAAGATCAATTTAATGAACGTAAAAAAATTGCGGGTAGCATTGAACTGGAAGCTCAGATCAATATGAATCAAGTGAATGCTTTGATTGATGATTATCGAGTGAATTTACTTCTAAATACTTATATGGAGAAGTTCTTAAGACAGGCGGTTCGTAATGCGGACATAAAGGCTTATTACGATGCTAATCCGGTCGAGTTTCAAATTAATAAAATCAAAGTTTCTCATATACTGTTACGCCGCGGCATGGATGAGAAAACAGGTAAAAACACTAAGCTAGTAGCAGAGGGCGTTTTAGCACGAATTAAACAAGGTGAAAGCTTTGAATCACTGGCGATGACATATTCCCACGACAAAGTTTCCGGTTTAAAGGGTGGGCGCATAGGGTGGGTGCCAGAGGGTTATATTAATAACAAGTTTTCCAAAGTCGTATTTTCTATGGATGAAGGTGAATTGTCGCCCGTATTTAGTACCGCTGCAGGGCATCATATCGTCCGTATTGAAAAATCATCAAAAATTGACGCTGCAAAATTTGGTTTAGTGAAAAATAGAATACGTGAGAAATTGCAGCGACAAGTAAAGAGTGCTGAATTGGAACGTTTGAAGAACCTATAATCTATAGGCTGAAGAAATAAACCAGACATATCAAATATAAAGCTCATTGTTTTCTTCGGTGTTGCTACAGTTAAAATAATCACTATAGAGATGTTTAGGTAGCTTATGTGCGGTAAATTGGAATGTAATAATAAGCCAGTGATACAGATTAATGTTTTGCGCCCTTTGCTAAAGGTTCTGCATTGTATTTTACTCGCATTGTTTATTGCGCTATGTGCTTGGCAGCCACTGGCTAATGCCGCAGCCTGTCGGCAAGAATTGTTCGCAGATGCCGTGCAAGCCAATCAAACTGGGGGCGGTGTCCACTTTGATTCGGATGCGCGCGTATTATTCAATCCCGATAATACTCTTAATGCCTCTATAGTTAGCATGCATTCATACAGTAATTTTGCTACCTGTGGGGAGGCGAACTGTTTGGCGTCTGCGGCTCCTAGCCCCAGCCAGCAACTGCAGCAATTTCGGCTTACAGATTCGAATATTGATCACACAACGCCTTGGAGTGCCACTAGCTACATTGGCTCAGGTGGTCAACGGGAATACCGCCTGGTTAACGCCGAGGGTGGCACGACCGTCAATATTGATGACGGTGCCAGTTATAATTCCGATCACTACATTATTGATACTATCAATTTGGGGTATAAATCGACTTTAAACTTGCGCCCGGGTAACTATTGGGTGCGCGAATTAAATATGGAATCTGAGTCCAGTATTAATGTGGTAGGTGCGGGCGCGGTTCACTTGTATATTTATAATAATGTCATCCCGGGCTGGTTAGCGCGATTTAATGTTACAGCCTATTCTGAGGCTCAGCCATCCGAGCAATTGGTGATTGTGCCTTATGGCGGCGCTCAGTTTAATGCCAACTTAGTCTCGGCATATATCTATTCGCCTGCCGCCATTAATATCGGCCCTCAAAGCGATTTTTATGGTGCAGTTAGTGGTGGCTCAGTGACATTGAAAAATGGCGCGAAGGTTAGTTATTTTGCACCCGGCGCCACGGCCAACTTGGGGCAACTTTGTGCTGGTGACCTGGCGCCAGATGCCGATGGCGATTCTGTTCCCGACTCGATAGATAATTGCGATGAGACGCCAGCAACGGAAAGTGCAGGCTCTACCGGTTGCTCGGCTTCACAGCTGGATGCTGATCGAGACGGGGTAAGTGATGATTTGGATCAGTGTGTCGGTACGCTAGAGGATGCGTTGGTTGATGACATAGGTTGTTCTATGGGAGAGCTTCCCAATTGCCGTGAGCAGATTTTTTCCGATGGTGTTCAGACATATTCGTCTAGCGGAGTTATACAGTTTGGCTACAATGCTTCGATTAGAGATAATTCAGATACAACACTTAATACTACTTTAACTCGGTATCAACACGGTTCAATGGTGAATACCTGTGGATCAGTGCACTGTGTATCTGGAGGGAGCCCCGCTAAAGGTCATCAGTTAAAGCCTTATCAAGTTACAGCAGACTTGAATGGCTACTATATTCCGTATTATTCTTTCGGTGAAATCGGGTCTGGCGGGCGGAGGCATTATGGGGACATTGATGCAGCGAGTTACGCAACGTTAAGTGCCGATGTCTTTGGCCACAACGAAGACCAGGATTACTATATTAAATCCTTGATGCTCGGTTACAAAAGTCAATGGAATGTATTGCCTGGGACTTATTGGGTCGAAAAACTATCTGTTGGCTATGGCGCAGCAATTAATGTGATTGGCGACGGGGTTGTCCGAATTTACACCCGTGAAACGGTCTCTTTAGGCGGAGCCAACCTAATTAATTACAATAGCGACGGCCCTCAAAAACCTAATCAATTTATTCTGGTCAGTTATGACGGTATTTTTACCGGTGACGGCCAGTTTGCCGGCTACATTTTTGCAGCGGGAGGCGTCTCGCTCGGTTATCAATTTGGCCTTTATGGTGCAATTTATGGTGCTAATTTGGTCACTAATTCCGAATCGACTGTGTACTTTGAGGCACCTAACGAGCGCACAGACCTTGGGCAAATTTGTGCCAACGATATTTTGGATTCGGACAATGATGATGTTCTCGATCGCTATGATACCTGCCCAGAAACAGGTGCTGGGCAAGCAATCGACAGCTCCGGTTGCGCTCAATATCAACTCGATAGCGATGGCGATGGGCTTAATAATCAAGTCGAACTAGATGATGGTACAGATCCATTCAGTGCCGATAGCGATGATGATGGTGTGAGCGATTCAGTTGAGAAAGCGGATGCAACTAACCCGTTAATCGCCGATACCGATCGTGACGGTGTCAGTGATGGTGTTGAAAAAGCTGATGGCACAGATCCATTAAACACGGATTCAGATGACGATACCTTATCGGATTCAGTCGAGAAAAGCCTCGGCACCGATCCGCTCAGTATGGATTCTGATGAAGATGGTGTTCGCGACGATATAGAAGCCGCAGGCGCAACTAGCCCTTTAAACCCGGACACTGATGGTGACGGGGTAAATGATAATAATGATGTTTTTCCTGTAGATGCTAGCGAAGCAGCTGATTCGGATGCCGATAGCATCGGCGATAACGCCGATAATTGCCCACTTACGCCCGCAGGCGCCACCGTTGATGGCAACGGCTGTGCAGCGACTCAGTTAGACACTGATAACGACAACGTCAACAACGCGATCGATGCCTGCCCAGTCACACCGGTTGCTGAGCAAGGCGATGTCAACGACGCAGGCTGTGGCGCTAGTGAGCGCGATACCGATAGCGATGGCGTTAACGATAATATTGATGCCTACCCATTAGATCCTAGTGAAACGGCGGATACTGATACCGATGGCATCGGCGATAACGCTGATAGTTGCCCGCTTACGCCTGCTGGCGCTGAAATCGATGGCAATGGCTGTGCAGCGACACAATTAGACACTGATAATGATAGCGTCAACAACGCGATCGATACCTGCCCAGTCACACCGGTTGCTGAACAAGGCGAAGTTAATGCCGCAGGTTGTGGCGCCAGTGAGCGCGATACCGATAGCGACGGCGTTAACGATAACATTGATGCCTTTCCATTAGATCCTAGCGAAACGGCGGACCTTGACGGTGACGGCATTGGCGATAATGCCGACGACGATCGCGATGGCGATGGTGTGCTGAATACTCAGGATGCCTTTCCGAGCGATTCGGCCGAATCATCTGATTTAGACCTTGATGGCATTGGTGATAATGCCGATACCGACCGCGATGGTGATGGTATCGCAAATGATGTCGACGCTTGCCCATCGCAAATATTAGTACCCGAGGCTGTTGGCCCTAATGGTTGCGAGCTTGTTGCTAATGTAGATACCGATGGCGATGGTGTCCTTGATGCAGATGATGCTTTCCCAGCAGATCCTACTGAATGGACCGATTTAGATAACGACGGCACAGGCGACAATAGCGATGTCGATGTTGATGGTGATGGTGTTGATAACAGCGAAGACCGCTTCCCACGCAATGCTGCAGAAAGCAGCGATATCGATAACGATGGCATTGGCGATAATAGCGATACCGATCGCGATAACGACGGTGTTGATAACGCATTAGATCTATTCCCAAATGACGCAAGCGAAACCACCGATTTAGACGGCGACGGAGTGGGCGATAACAGCGACCCAGATCGCGATGGCGATGGAGTGCTGAATGATTCCGATGCCTACCCTAGCGACCCAGCCCGTACCAAGTTACCTATCGTGACTATTGACACTCCTAAAACCTTAGTGACAGTGGGTTATTCACCCATCACGGTATCGGGCACAGTGGGCGAAGGCGCAACGGCGTTTACAGTTAATGGTGTGCCCGTTCAGCAAAATTCAGGTGCGTGGTCTGTCGATGTGGCACTGCAAGAAGGTCACAATACAATAGTGGCTAGAATGGTCGACCCTAGCGGTATTACTTCTACGGCATCCATTAACGTCTCGTTAGACTTAACGCCCCCTTACATGACTATTGAGTCGCACAAGCATGAGCAAGTAGTCTATACCCCCGTTATTGCTGTAACGGGTCTGATTAACGACATCGTGCGCGGTACCATTGAAGATGAGCAAGTCCAAGTCACTGTGAACGACTTGCATGCAATCGTAAAAAACCGCAGTTACCTAGTAAATAATGTCCTCTTAGTGGAGGGCGAAAACGAGTTGTCTGTGGTGGGAGTTGACCAGGCGGGTAACGCAGCGGTTAACACCATTCTTGTCACCTATGTGGCGCCACAGGGTAAAACGCTTGAAGTGGTTGCTGGGCAAAATCAAACAGGTACCACCTTTAAAGACTTGTCCGCGCAGTTAGTGGTTAAAGTGCTCGATGATGACGGCGCTGCGGTGGTGGATAAAAACGTTGTTTTCCGTGTAACGCAGGGTTCTGGCGGGGTTAAAGCGTTGCTGGATGACCCTGTGAATCGTGCCGTGCTCGCCAAAACCGATGCTAACGGACTAGCGCGTACCTATTTTCAACTGGGCCAGCGTGCCGGTATTGGCAACCATAAAGTCACGGCCAAGGTTGTGGGTTACAAAACTCAAGCGGTATTTCATGCCACAGCGCAGGGTACTGTCGGTAATAAGCTCAGTATTAACACCGGTAACAAT
>NZ_CEXWTU010000126.1:0-13935 GCF_982758155.1 Marinagarivorans sp.
CTCTCACTGCACGATGTGGCCACAGCCCTCGAAAAAAACAATGTCAATCGCGGCGCTGGTTATATTGAGCGCAGCGGGCAACAACTCTTAGTGCGCTCTCCAGGGCAACTCAAAAACAGTAGTGACATTGGCAACGTTACTGTCAAAACCGTTAACGGGACCCCCATAAAAATCAGCGATATTGCCGACGTTATTATTGGTAAAGAACTCCGCACGGGCGCCGCCACTCAAAATGGCAAAGAAACGGTACTGGGCACTGCTATGATGCTTATTGGCGAAAATTCTCGCACAGTAGCCAAAAATGTAGCCCGGCAATTGAATCAAGTGCAAGCTTCATTGCCGCAAGGGGTTTATGCCGAAGCCGTTTACGACCGCACAACACTGGTCGACAAAGCTGTGGCCACCGTCACTAAAAATCTACTCGAAGGGGCTTTACTGGTGATTGTCGTGTTGTTTTTTTTACTCGGCAATATTCGTGCAGCATTAATAACCGCAGCCGTTATTCCTGTCGTAATGCTTATTACCATTACCGGCATGGTACAAACTGGCGTATCGGCCAACCTAATGAGTTTAGGCGCGCTCGATTTCGGCTTAATTGTTGACGGGGCCGTCATTATTGTAGAAAACACCACCCGACGCTTAGCGCAAGCACAACAAGAAAAAACACTCTCACTCAGAGAGCGGCTTGAGACCGTTTATCTTGCCACACAAGAGGTTATTCGCCCCAGTTTATTTGGTATCGCTATTATCACCGCGGTCTATATTCCATTGTTCAGCCTAACGGGCGTAGAAGGCAAAATGTTTCACCCCATGGCCGCCACAGTCGTTATCGCGATGTTAGCCGCCATGGTCCTATCTCTCACACTCGTACCGGCGGCCGTTGCTGTATTTTTAAATAAAAAAATCAGTGCACACGACAGCGCCGTTATTAAACGCAGTAAATCAGTTTATAAGCCCTTGCTCACAAAAGCGTTACAACACCCATTCAAAGTCATTACAGCAGCGCTTTTTATCGTTGCGATTAGTGTTGCCTCTACCACCCGGCTAGGATCTGAGTTTATTCCTCAATTGAACGAAGGCGATATTGCCTTGCACGCTCTGCGTATTCCAGGAACAGGCATTGATCAAGCCGTTAGCATGCAAACCGCGCTAGAAAAACGTGTTAAAGCATTCCCCGAAGTCGAGCGAGTATTTGCGCGTTTAGGCACAGCAGAAATTGCTACCGACCCAATGCCGCCTAATGTGGCCGATAATTTCATTATATTAAAACCTCAACACGAATGGCCAAACCCTAAAAAAACGAAAGCTCAGCTTATTGTCGAAATAGAAGAGTCACTCAAGGAATTACCCGGCAATAATTACGAGTTTACTCAACCCATACAAATGCGATTTAACGAGCTTATTTCCGGCGTGCGTGCTGATCTAGGAATTAAAGTTTTTGGTGACGATCTCGACCAGCTTGTCATCGCCGGCAACGCCATTTTAGAACAACTTAATCAATTAGATGGCGTCGCCGATGCGCGCGTTGAGCAAGTTACCGGGTTACCTACGCTCTCAATCGAACCCAAATTAACCGCTTTGGGGCGCTACGGGCTCACCGTTTTAGATTTACAAAATTGGATCGCGGCTGCTATAGGCGGGGAAAGCGCAGGTCTGCTATACGAAGGCGATAGACGTTTCGAACTGATCGTTCGTTTACCCGAGCATCTACGTACAGACATCGATAACCTGAAATACCTCCCTGTTCCGCTCAGCGGTGAAGGTTATGTTCCGCTAAACGAAATAGCAACGCTAACAATGGCTCCTGCTCCGGCACAAATTAGTCGTGAAAACGGAAAACGCCGCATCGTAGTCACAGCCAATGTACGAGGCCGAGACCTTGGCGGTTTTGTAACAGAAGCAAAACAGGTTATTGCCAATAATGTCACCCTACCTGCAGGTTACTGGCTTAAGTATGGGGGCACCTTTGAACAACTAGAATCAGCCAGCCAACGATTGATGCTCGTTGTGCCGATTACGTTCATAATTATCTTTAGCGCGTTGATGATGGCTTTTGGCTCGTTTAAAGATGCCGTCATTATTTTCAGCGGTGTGCCGCTAGCGCTAACCGGGGGTATTTTTGCGCTATTGCTACGCGACATGTCGTTATCTATTTCGGCCGGCGTGGGTTTTATCGCTTTATCAGGTATCGCGGTACTTAACGGTTTGGTCATGCTCGCCTTTATTCGTGAGCTTTGGCACGCACAACATACGTTAACGGGCGCCATTATCGAAGGTGCTCTAACACGTTTTCGCCCCGTTTTGATGACGGCGCTAGTGGCCAGCCTAGGCTTTATTCCAATGGCCTTTAACACGGGCACCGGTGCTGAAGTACAACGCCCACTGGCCACCGTGGTCATTGGTGGCGTTTTATCCTCAACACTACTCACACTTTTTGTTTTGCCTGTGTTGTATTATTTATTCCACCTCAATGATAATTCACATACAAAGGAAAACTAAATAGCGGATTTAAAATGCAATAACAGCGGCCTAGAAATAGGCCGCGTCATAGGTACGCCCTTGCTATTTACAGGGCTAAAAACACGCACTAACCGGCAGTTTCACCTCAATGGAAAAAGGTAAGAATACTTTTTCTGTGAATTTCTCCGGCGCATTAAGTATACTCAAACTAATATCGCCATTACGTTCCAGCAAAAATTGCTTAACCGCATCCATTCCTACACCACGGCCAGAAATATCTGTTACGGCTAATTTGGTAGATACGCCGGAATGAAAAATTAACGCGGATATTTGATCGTAAGTCGGCACTTGATCTTCACTCCACAAGGCCAATTCCAAACCCTTTTCATACAAACGTTCAACATTAAGTCCACGGCCATCATCTGAAACCTCAATCACTAAATACTGCTCATCACACCGAGTATTCAGTGTGATTGCCCCCTGCTCTGTTTTACCCGCTGCTATGCGTTCAGCTGTAGATTCCAAACCATGATCTACGCAATTTCGCAGAATATGAGCAAAGATATTGCCCAATAGTGATTCCTCAGTATATTTAATATTGACCTCTTGCCCGACAAAATTAACCTGCGGCGGAACTTTATTTAACTGCTGCGCAATGGAGGGTAGTGAATCAACAACATCAGCCAGAACTTTAGGTAAAGGGTTGGCCATGGCACTATCAATAAGATTTGTAATTGGGGCTAAATCAGCAGCCACCTGCAAACTGGGATGTTTCTCATTTAGAGTGTCGATACAGCCGCGAATTTTCGCAACAATTTCTGCATCAGCCCAAAAACCTTCAGTGTCACGTGAATCACTCGTGTTACTGCCGCGTCCTAATACCGTGTAATATACATTCTCATATTCAGCCAGTATGGCATCTACGCCTTCTAAGTCCGTCAGTAATAGTTCAGGCTGCCATGGGCTTTCGCTCGAAGCCTTTAACGTACTGTAAACCGACTCTACCTCATGTACTACATCACTAAAAAAGGTAAAACCAAACGTTCGACAATTCCCCTTAATGGTATGCATATTACGGAACAACAAGGCCACCGCGCCTTCATCGTAATTTTGGCTTTCACGAATTTCACTACGGTTTTCACTAATAAAGGCTTTAGCTGATTCTGCAAAGGCGAGATATTTTTTGGCCGGAACATTGAGTAACTGACTAATAATATCCAGTTCACGTTTTTTAGCTGCCGCTTCGCTTTCCATTTGTTTTAATTGGGTAACATCGCGCACAGAAATCATTAACTTAACGATGATGTCATCATCAAGAATAGGGTTCCAATCCAACGCCAAGAACTTCCCGCCGCCAGAAAAATCGGCTTCGTATTCTTCCGGTAATAAGTGTGCATTGAAAGAGTAATTCATTTCATCTTCGCCAATGATAGAGCCAATAGCTTCTTTCGCTTGATCCAACGAATTACTGCCCAGTTTTGCTTTGCCAAACAAAAGCTCAATGGCATCAGCACCCGCAATTTCTTCGGTTTCGAATATAGTCTCAAGGTGTTTGGAGTATTCCGCATGAATTTCACCACTAGCCTCGACCGTAAAGAGCCCTTGTCGCATATTGCTCAACATGGCTTGTATGTCGTTATTTTTGGCTCTTAATTCACTGGTACGCTCTGAAACACGCACTTCCAGAATACGGTTTTGCTCTTCAATAAGCTTGCGCTTTTTACGCTGAGAACGAATAAACTGCGCAATGATCGCTAGAACAATCAGGGTGTAAATAGTATGCGCCCACCATGTGCGCCAAGGCGGGGGGAGCTGCTTTATCTTTATCGCATGTCCTTCATCATTCCAGACACCATCATTATTACTAGCCCGCACCTTAAAGGTGTATTTACCTGCATTAAGGTTGGTATATAACGCAGTACGTTGATTTCCAACTTCGCGCCAGTCCTCATCAAAACCTTCAAGTTTATAGGCGTATTGATTTTTATCCGGATCGCGATAATTTAATGCCGAAAAAGTAAACGAAAACATGGTTTTTTTGTAATCAAATATTAATGAATCCGTTTGATTAACAACGCGACTCAAAATCTTATCGGGCCCATTGATCGGTACTGTTTTGGTGAAAAGACGAAAATCAGTCAGTACAACAGGAGGAACATGAGTATTTTTACCCAATTTATTCACATCAAATATACGTAGACCATTGCGCCCACCCAGGATAATTTCACCCGCCTTAGAGGTAATCGCGGAACCGGTAACAAAGCCTCCAATTTTCTCCCCGTTGTAACTTTTATAATTTCGAACCTCCTTAGTATCAGGACTGAACATAACGACGCCATTATTTGTTCCCATCCAAAGGTTACCAATATGGTCTCCTACAATACTGCGAATGCCATGATCAACGAAACCATCTTGAGTATTAAAAACTTCGAAATCATCCGTGTCGGGGCGGTATAAATGTAAACCTGCATCGGTACCAAACCATAGTCGATGCTGCAGATCCTCATAAATGGACAACACAGAGTTATTGGCTAAGCTGTTTGGATTTGAATCATCAGAGCTATATTTTTTAAAGGTACCTTTGTCACGGTCCATAAGATTCAAGCCGCTTGCTGTGCCTACCCAAAACTGGCCTTGTGAATCTTCAAAACTGGTCCATACCAACTGATTACTGATTGAGCCTTCATTTGTCTCCGACGATTCATATATTGTATATTTCCCCTCCTTCCGATCATAAAGGCTTAACCCACCATTATGCGTGGCAAGCCAAAGATTTTTACGCTTGTCTTCATACACATCCCAAACAACACTATCATTTAGAACATTTGATGACTTGTGTCCCCCACGAGCTAAACTGCCATCAAAAGGCATTTCTTCAAAATTATTTTTGTCAGGGTTATACCGATGATAACTACCCGCCCAAGTGCCGAACCATATGTCGCCAGCCGAATCAATTAGGCCCGAAATAATAGAAGTACTACTAATCCCACCATTATCTGGTGTGTAATGAGTAAAGGTATCCGTTTTCCGATCAAATTTAGTGACGCCCCCGCCACCCAACCATAAGTTGCCTTCGGAATCCTCAACAATAGCGGCTACCTCATCACTCATCAGGCCTTTTTCGGGGTCAGCCTCACTACTATAAACCGTGATAGCTGCAGTTGACTTATCATAAAAATTAACCCCTGTAGGGTAGGTGCCAACCCAAATGTCACCCGTTGTATCTTCGTAAATTTTCCGAATGGAATTTGAACTTAATGACGCAGCCTTGCCGGTTTCATGTTGATAGCTTAAAAAGCGGTCTTGCGCGGTATCGTATAAACTTAAACCGCCTTTGTCGCTTCCTGTCCAAACCCAGCCATTACTGTCAATAAATATATCTCGCGTTATATCGCCAGCAAGACTAAACCGGTCTTTTTCATCGTGAACATATCGCTGTTCAAATTCATGTGTGCGTTTATTAAAGCGATAAATACCTTTATGTACACCCAGCCAAAGCTTGCCATTCTGATCCTCATCAATGGCCCAAATTGAATTGTCTGGTAGTGATGTAGGCGTGTCAGGCCAAGGAATAAAGTGAGTGAATTTTTTATTATCCCAATTAAAGCGGGTCAAGCCAGCATCGGTTCCCAGCCAAAAAACATTATCCTTATCTAAATACACATCATGAACAACGGTGTTCGTTAAACCATTACTGTTAGCATCCGTTTTAGCCCCATAAATTTTCGCATTGAGGGTTGTAGGGTTCACCACTAATAATCCACCGGGTCCAGCCACAACAATTTCCGAAGTAGGTGCTTCAAGTATTTTTACTGCGCCAGAATTATAGGCAATAGGGACATTACCATCTTCGGGTACCGGTTTGATCAACACCTCACGACTTCTATCGTAAAAGAATAAGCCATCTCGAGTGGCCACCCATAACACCTGCCGACTATCCTCAAAAATATCCACCACTTGACTGACAGATTCAAAATCATCTGGTGCAGGTTTTCCTGTTTCAATAGGTACAGAGAAAAAATCATAACCATCATAGCGCAGTAAGGCATTACGTCCGCCCAACCACATAAAACCTTCATGGTCTTGCAGTAATGCTTCAACTTCACCTAAAGCAATATCTTTGTTAGCCATGACATTCTGAAAAGTGATTTTTTTGGGGTAGTCTGCGGCCGCAGCCCCGCCAACACTACACAAAAAAACAATTGCAAATAACCATCGCGCCAACTTTGGCATAAAAATCAGATTCATGAAGCCAATACCTTATAAGAAAACACATCATCCTTATTAGGTATAGCTCAATACCAACCTTTTCAGGGCTGTACCTAGAACTAACCAACAAAGTATTGAACATTAATACAATACGCGCCAATACCTTGTCACCCACAATTAAAAAACATGATAAAACACATATATTGTCGGTATTCAAACACAACATTAATCGTAAACTTATCGCGCAATTACGACTGCATTAGCTATAATTTTTTGAAGGTGGGTGTATTTTTTACACCTTAGCTCTCAAGTTACAGCGAAGATGAGATGAACGTAGAAACAGCCATCGATTTAATACGAACATTATTCGAGGAGTCTTGCATCGAGCTCTTTGAGGGCATGAATTGCACGGTAGAACCTGCGACTGCCGATTGCGTCGAAACAGCTTACATTCCAACGGCCTATATTGATGCCGGCAACGATGATTTTGAACTTCTCCTCACGTTACGCCTGCCACTTGCCTCTTTAACAATGACCTACCCAGTACAGGACGAAATCATTACCATCGACGAAAGTGCATTAGAAGATTGGGCCTTAGAGGTTTCGAACCGCTTGTTGGGGCTGCTCAAGAGAAGGCTCGCAAGACGTGACTGCGGGGTTAAGACAGGCCTTCCAAATCACGATTTTGGCGAGGATACAGCCCAAAGTATTAATCAATGTGAGTATGCCCCATTCTTCTATAAGCTAGATGATGAGGCCGTGGAAATGGGCATCACGCTAGAAACCTTTAAAGAGACTATCGCCATCGCCGAAAACGCAAAAGAAGATGATAGCAATGCCCAAGCCGGCGACCTGGACTTTTTCTTTTAAACAACTATATCTTTTAAACAGCTAAAGCATGGTACTCCCTTTTCAGTCGCTCCCATGCTATTTTATCCTCAGCAATACGAATATTCTTCACCGACTGATCATTCATATACATCCACTCTGACAATACGACCCTTGCCTGCGAGCCCGCATAATAACGCAACCGAAAACGCCGAATATACTGCTTCGGTATTGCCAAAAAGCTAACTTCTCGGCCGGCTGTTACCCCAGTCACCTCGATACATTGATGCCCTTGTTTGGCCACCTCATAAATAAACCCCGCAACTGCCTTAGGTGTATCGCCATAATGAATATAGTAAAAACGTTTCGGGCAATAAGCTCGGTTGTGCCACGCAAAGCGGGCAACAATATCTGGGTCGGTGGTAGTGGAAACAACTTGATTAGAGGCGCCATTACCCAGGTGCGGATCATGACTTTCTCGCCCCGCCTCCATTTTGGGATAAAAGCCGCCCACCTGCCACAACGCTGCTGGCGGCCGGGTATCGCCGCGATATAACCGCGCCTGGGCATTGTGTAAGTTAAAACCCGAACGACTAAAGCGATACTGGTACAAGGAAAAAGGAATATCCTGCTGCTTTTGCATTAGCCCAATAGCTTTGCGTTCAGCATTCGAAGCTTCGTAACTATAACGATACCAAATATAGGCGCCTGCCAGCAAAGCGTTCACTGCCGTATTGCGCCGAGTTCGGCTTTTTGTGGAGATAGCCACGCCAGAGGTAGGATCAAACCCCGAAGACCAGCGGTGCAGGTCCATGATTAGAAGCTTGCTAACGTAAGCGATGCGAATATGGTCGAGAGTATGAATGGATACCGCCATAGAGACATAAGTATCGATTCGACTTAAGCCATCCGATGAGCGGCTTTTAAACACACCGCAAGCCGAGTCACGCTGGAAGTCGGTCGCATATTCACGCAACGTTTGTGGCGGCCGACATGTTGTTTGTAGCGTATGGCCATTCGTATTTAGGCGAATATAATTTTCAATAGCGGGCTGTAGCATAAAAGCATCCTTGGTTATCTTAGTTTTACCACACTATAAAACCCAACCCTTTGCCCATGCCATTACACATGATTACACCCACAGCATCGCAGCAGCCAAACCGCTTACCCATGCTGGCAAGCAGCCCTTGCAGCGCGGTCGACTCGGGAAAACCACTGATCTAGGATCGAGCGATCCACGGCGGGTTTATGCCCCTTCAGCTTTACCAAGGTAAAGGCCAAGGCATCGTAGTGTCGATAAAACTGCTGATAAAGCGCAGCATGTGCAAGAGGCTCGCCTTTTTTATTACAATACGCTTTCGCCACTAAACGCTGACGCCGTAACAGTAAGTTCATAATATTTTGGCAGTCGGTATATACGGTTATTTCTGTATCAGCCGGCACCAAATCAAGTGCCCACAGTAGCGTTTCAAGTTCAAGCTGCGTTGAGCTTGTATCCTCGAATCGCCTAATTTGAATATCATTAACTGAATTATTAGGCGCTTGCATGCACACGGATGCAGGTAAACACAAGCATGCGCCATAACCCACGCGGGCCTGGGGATTTACGCTGCCATCAACAAACAGCGCCAACTCCACTATTTAGGCCTATCGGCAAGCAGTAAATCACCAATATTGCCATAAAAATTACCACCCAAGCGCGCCAGTGGATTCAACTTTTTGCCATCGATAATTAAGCGCTCATCACTCGGGGTGATGATGCTGTCATCAACAAACATTGTCTCTATCTGTCCATAAATCACTGATTGCGGCGTATTTCCAATTTCATCAATGCGGTACAAGCTGCAGCCAACCGCAATGGAGCAGCACGCCAAGCGAGGCAGTTCGAAACCCTCGAAAGGTTCGGTACTCAAGCCCAGGGCTTTAATCTCAGAGGCACCATGATTAAGGGTAGCCGCTGAACCATTCACGGCGGCTAAGTGATTAGCTTGTGCAATGTGCACCACAAATTTTTGGCGCTCACGAATATTTAAACAGGTATCTTTAACTTGACCAGCCTCATCACCAGATGGCTTTTTTCCGACTGACAACATTAATAAAGGTGGATCGCTGCAAACACCGGTAAAAAATGAAAAGGGAGCTAGATTGTATTCCTCCTCTTTGCCTGTAACGGCTTCGTTCGAACCATTAGCTGTTAATACCCAAGCAATTGGCCGGGGAATAATGGACTGCACCATGGCGAAATAACACTGACTCGGCGTTAGTGTTTTAAAATCAATAATCATAAACACCCTAAATAACGTATAAAAAACACTCAGCCAGCCCCTAAAAGGCTTGATAACGATTGTTTGACTGGCTTATGAGTTAATAAAAAATTTGCCCGTAAGACGAGGGTGTCCTGCGGGACGTGGGCCAATAGAATAACGCATGTATTGTGTGTTATCCCGTGCTTTGGGTCTATATTCGGGCCTATGAATGTAGCCAACAAATTGCTCAGCCAAGGCCCTAGGGCCGAGCAAGCACTATTTCATCCATTGATGCTTGACGTCGACATACTTACCCGTGTTGCTAAAGCATTACATGCCTCGGTAAGAAAGCTGTACTTATCGCCCAATTGGATAAACTATTACTGCCTTACCACTAAGCCACTTGTGCTCCGCCTGCGTATAGCGGTATAAATATTTCTAATCACGCGCTTTATTAACGCATAATGACCATTACTTCAACAAGGCAACTCGCCGCTAGGCACGATATGTTTTTAAAACCTGAAAAATCCAAAATGATAAAACCCGAAAATGCTTTACAAGGTCGCTCAACACCCATCGATATTTCAGGCATTCATACGGTTACCGGCAATACTCTACACCAGCCCTTCCCACCAAATATGGAGAAAGCGTTATTTGGCTTAGGCTGCTTTTGGGGCGCCGAGCGCAAATTTTGGAACCTTAAAGGCGTGTACTCTACAGCGGTGGGTTACAGCGCTGGCTATACCCCTAATCCCACATATCAGGAGGTATGCTCTGGCTCTACTGGACATAATGAAGTTGTCTTGGTGATTTACGACCCAGCACAAATTAGCTACAACGCATTACTCAAAGTTTTCTGGGAATCCCATAACCCCACTCAAGGTATGCGCCAAGGTAATGATCAGGGCACTCAGTACCGGTCAGGCATATATACTCACACAGAAGTGCAGCAACAACAGGCCCTGCATACCCAAGATATTTTCCAGCAGAGTCTTGCGGAGAAAGGCTTTGGGGTAATCACAACCGAGATCAAAGCGACTACTGAATTTTATTATGCCGAAGAATACCACCAGCAATATTTAGATAAAAACCCCAATGGCTATTGTGGGTTAGGTGGATGTGGCGCGATATTGGACATTTAGAAACCACCAAATACTTTAACCAGGATAATTATAATGCGTAAAATCATCGCTTTTGGTGCTAGTAGCAGTGCCACATCAATTAATGCTAGCTTAGCCAATTATGCTGCAAGCCTCGTCACAAATGCGACGCTTGAGTCGCTCGACTTAAACGATTATGAAACGCCCCTTTTTAGCGTCGATAAAGAAAAGGAACTTGGAAGCCCCGTTTTGGCCCAGCAGTTTTACAAAAAGCTCGGAGAGGCCGATGGCATTATTATTTCATTTGCCGAACATAACGGTTCTTATTCCGCCGCGTATAAAAATCTTTATGATTGGCTATCGAGAATCGACACCAAGGTGTACCAAGGTAAGCCGGTACTGGTCTTAGCAACATCGCCAGGTAAAGGCGGCGCTGCGAATGTATTTTCGCAAGCCCTTAAGTCACTGCCCCACTTTGGAGCACAGGTTATTGAAGGTATCGCATTACCGCTGTTCAATACTAACTTCGATTCCGTAGAAAATAATATTATTGATCACGCCATACTCGCCTCATTGAAACTAAAAATCACACAGTTTGAAGCGGTATTATAGCTGCGGGGGTAATTAGTCGTGCACCATAAGCGGGACCGCGTATTAATACACGTTAACCGTTAAAGTTTTTGCTGCTACGCTTAAACCGCCACCCGGCGGTTTTTTTATACCCATTAGCACCGCCCTGAAGCAGGCCTTCCGGAGCCATGGTATTATTTACGGGATGACCTTTATGCACACGCACCCAACACCTTTAACCGCCTAGGAGGCGAAAATGTTAGATTCTGTACTCCGCGTATTTGGGAAAGACTTTGATGTGGAGGCCTTCCTCCAAAAGCACCCCATTTCAATCCCAACAGAACCCTACTCAAAAGGTGAGCCCGACCTACTTGGCAACCCCAATATTGACTCCGGTTTTGACGCTTTGATTTCTGAAAGTCTAGAACCAGAAGAAAATTTAGCCCATATACGGTTGTTTTTAGAAAGCAGCGCAGCCCCTTTCGCCGCACTAAAAGAGATGGGCATGACATGCATAATTGATATAGGCTGCACCGTCGATACCCAAGAGCAATGCGCACAATCTATCAACATTCCCATTGCCGTTATGGCGCTATGCTGCTCACTTGATATCTCCATTGAATTCTCGGCTTATTCCAGCGCCGCTGCAATGTAAAACCAATACGCGAGGCTTAAGGGACGAGGAAACAATATTTCATCCACCAATGCTCGATCTCGACATCCTTACCTTCGTTGCTCAAAGCGTTACATGCCAAGGCATGCGCCCCTTTAAGCGCCTCGATAAGAAAGCCGATATCTTCGCCTAATTGGACAAACTATTATTGCCTCGCCCCTAACCCTCGCGCAAAAAACACCAAAATAGGGGCATACTGGGGTATCGTTTAAGCTAAAGACTTTGTATCTGCAGGCACGTGGGGCCTGCATAACTCACCCGTTTCAACACGTAATTTAAGCGCACTTAAAGTCTCGGGTAATGAGCCTTCAAGCTTTTTACGCATAATAAGCGCATGCATCAATCGGCCTAATGGCCCGAAGCGAATGTCGTACCTAAAGCTCACCTCTAACTGGCACATGTGCTCAGCCACCGGAATAATCTTCCACCGGCTAATCGCATTGTGAAGCGGGCCCAAAGGGGTCACGTCGTAAACAAACCCCTGCCCTTCATTCCACTCTAATACATACTCTTCAATCTCGCCAAAGCCCTGCAGCTTACAATACCTACCGGCCCCAACCTCATACCGCTTCTCATTAAGTCCGTATGACGCTTCTACGCTCGGCGCCCAAGTGAATACATTGTCAAAATCCCGCATTACGGACCAAAGTTTTTCCGTTGTTTCATTAATAGTGATCGTCGATACAAGCTGATGCTGCCTTGCGGCGAGTTGATTGGTCATTTTAATATCCTCTAGTGCGCTGAAGTCACAAGGAGTGTATTACGCTGGAACGCTAAGTGTGATGGGCGATATTTGCGAAGCCATGGTGCAAATATGCACCACCAGGGTAAACTCAGCATCATTTAGACTACATATGACTTGAACAGGAAACAGCATGCTGAACTGGGACGATTTGAAATTTTTTTTAGCGGTTTGCCGTGCGGGGTCTATTCGCGGTGCTGCAGTGCGCCTTGATGTAAACCATGCAACCGTATCACGACGTATAAAAAGCTTTGAAACATCCATTGGGCAACGCTTATTTGAACGTTCGGCAAAAGGTTATGAAATTACTACTGCAGGTGAAGAAATATTTAAAGAGGCTGCGCACTTAGAAGAAAGCTTAAATAACGTAGAGCGAAAAGCCGCCGGGAAAAACAACGCCCTCGCTGGCGAAATCAGAGTCACAATGCCTGACATGCTGGCACAGTATTTATTGATGCAAGGATTTTCAGCGTTTTGTTCTAAACACCCGAAAATAGAACTCGAAATAATGGATTCAACCGCAGTGTTTAACCTAGCCAACCGCGAAGCGGACGTTGCTTTTCGTATTTGTAGTGAGCCACCGGATTATTTAATTGGCCGAAAATTAGCCGTCATACACCGCGCATGCTATATGACCCAATCGCTTGCCCCCAAGCTAGATCAAGCCGGCTGGTTAGAGCAACAAAACTGGCTAGGCTGGAGTGATAAAGCACGCCGACCTATCGGTAAAATCGCGCGCGAATACCCACGATTAGACTCCAAACATAAAATGCTAAACGGTAGCATTCAAGCCGCTGCATGTCGCGAAGGGCTCGGGATTGGGATACTCCCCTGCTTTGTCGGCGATACCGATCCGCAATTGATCAGAATTCCCCCCTATACCAGCGAAGCAAAATACGACTTATGGATTCTGTATCATCCCGATTTACGCAACAATGCTAAGATTCAAACCTTCGTAAGAGAAATTACTGCTTTTGTTTACAGCCGTAAGGCATTAATAGAAGGCGAAAATGGCCGATAAAAAAGCCTTTTACTTAACATTAGGGGCGAGTCAATAATAGTTTGTCCAATTAGACGAAGGCGCCTGTTTTCTCAGCAAGGCGCTCG
>NZ_CEXWTU010000127.1:0-13797 GCF_982758155.1 Marinagarivorans sp.
ACCTAGGAATTCAAAAACGGGAAGTTATTTCATGCACGCCCCTAAGCCGGTTTATCCGCGTTTTTTTGCTTGCGCCCCAGAAGCAACTCGAATGGCATTTTAGAGTACCCTGAAAGTGATGACAGATGTAAACCGCCAAGAAACGCCAAACAATAACGCGCGCAGCCTTTTAGAGCGCCGCGCATCACAGCTAACATTATTAGCACTCGGCGGCGCCGTATCTATTTGCGTGGTAACTTATTTCGAAAAAAATTGGCTATCGCTTTTTATGCTCTTAGCAAGTATGCCATTACTTGGAGGTTGTTTTTGGCTTGCACAAAAGCAGTATACAAAAGTCGCGTCCGAGCTTCTTATTTGGACGCTAGCTACATTAGCCTTATCAATATTATGGGTTTCTAACGGCCATTACGATTCAGGACTACTGGGCCTTCCCTGCATTTTAATTTTCGCCGCCATGGTGGGAAGTAAGCGCAGTTTTATCGTATTGTTAATTGTCTTTATTGCTAACATTTTGGCTATGGGTTACGCACAAAATTCTGGTTTAATGACATTCAACAATTCTTTTCATGATTCAACACGCCCGATCACTACGGTTATCATTTTATTAATTTCTGGCCTCGCAGTACGCTTGCTCATCAACGATTACGTTAGCACCATTCACAACCTCAATAGTGAAAACATCAAAGTCCGCGAGTCCGAAAAAGCGATTGTGTTTTTAGCCAACCACGACAACCTCACCGAACTTCCAAACCGCTCACTGGCCAGCGATCGCTTTGAACAAGCCGTACAACGCGCAGCACGCAGCCATTGTGACAAAAAAATCGCTCTGATTTTTATTGATCTAGACGATTTCAAAACGATTAACGACTCCCTCGGCCACGAAACCGGCGACCGCTATTTGGTGGCGATAGCCGAGCGCTTGCGTGATGCCACCCGAGCCAGCGATACCGTCTGCCGCTTAGGTGGCGATGAGTTCTTATTAATACTCGAAGACTTGTCCGACGAACGCGATGTTTCCAGCATTGCGGCCACCATCCAAGAGCGCGTTTCACGCCCCGTCATTACTGGTAAACATAAACTCGTTTGCAGCGCATCTATCGGCATCTCTGTTTACCCCAACGATGGCATTCGCTATGACGAACTCGTCAAAAAAGCTGATATTGCCATGTACCGCTCTAAAGACCTTGGTCGCAATACCTTCCAATACTACAACTCCTCCATGAACTCCGATGCCCTTGAGCGCATGCAGCTACTGGAAGATTTGCGTACAGCCCTCAGCGACGATGAACTCTTCGTGGAGTATCAACCCATTATTTTACTGGCAACCGGCAAGATTGTTGGTGCCGAAGCCTTAGTGCGCTGGCAGCACCCAGAGCGCGGCTTGATCGGCCCCGACACCTTTATTCCGCTGGCCGAAAAATCCGGCTTAATAGTCGAAATAGGCGCCTGGGTACTCGAGCGTGCTTGCCGCGATATTGCCGAGCTCCAAAAGAAATACTTCCCTGAATTTCGCGTCGCTGTAAATGTTTCGACCATTCAGCTAAAACGAGACGATTTTAAAGAAAGGGTAAAGAAAATATTAGCCGACGTTCCCATCTCGCCTCACTCCTTAGAGCTAGAAATCACAGAGTCCGAACTTGTCTCTAACTCACCAGAATTTGATGAGTCCGTTGAGCAACTCAAACAAATGGGGATTAGCTTAGCCATCGACGATTTTGGCACGGGTTACTCGAACTTAGGTTATGTGCAAAAGATTAAAGTCGCCAAGCTGAAAATCGACCGCTCGTTTGTTACGGGCATTGAAGGCAATTCCGATAACCAGGCGATCGTTCGCGCCGTTCATAACATTGCAGACGGTCTAATAATGAATACGGTTGCAGAGGGAGTGGAAAGCGCAAACGAGCTACTATTCCTTAAAGAGCTCGGGATAACTCACGGCCAAGGCTACCTATGGTCGCGCCCCATCGCCATTAAATCGTTAATCCGTTTATTACAAGATGCGGCTTAACGGGGTAGCCGCTCCCAAAAGGACCACCAAAACTACATATAGTCTTCAATAAACCAAGCCGAAAACGCATGGCGACCGCTAACACCGGCCTTTTTATAAACTGACGAGGCCTGCTGCCGAACCGTTTTATCTTTGGTTTCGCGTAGGCTCGCGATCTCGGCAAGGCTAAAACCTTTCAAGACTAAAAAGCCAATTTCGGATTCACTTTTACTCAGCCCCCACACCTCAAACTGCTCGGCAATAACCTTCGCAAAAGCGAGGCGCCCATCCTTTAAAGACTCACTCGCTTTTGCCACTTCTTGCGCCGCTGTCTCAAGCTCCCGCTTCAGATCTTTAATGCGATTAGACTGGCGCCGAAAACCCAGCAACAAGCTTGCAACAGCAATCAAGCACAACAAAAGCAACGCTCCCTCTTGCGCCATATGCTCAAGCCCTACCCCCTCACTATGGTCAACGATAAGGTCCGCGATGCTCATTGCACTTAAAATAATCAATAAGATAAAAATGAAATAGCGGTGCGTAAAAAGAGACTGCATGATGTTTCCTGTTCAGATATTGATCAATCCTGACCATTTGATGGTGGTACATATGTCCTATAGCCGGTCATTATGCGGTTGCCCAGCAATTTATACAGCACCTGCGCTATAGCGCACTTCAATTATGCCGTCATAATCAACGTGGTTTAATTAACTTCGTCACTTTGCTCACTCGTAAAAGAGGACTTCATGCAAAAGCCAATCATTACCCTTACGCTACTGTTTACGGTAAGCACGCTTATGGGCTGTAGCTCACTAGGTGCCAAAGCTTACCAGCGCGGCACCCTTGCTAAAGACACTATGCAGCTAGATCACGACGCCATCACATCAAGCTTCGACGATCATATTTATTTCAGCAAAGAAGCCAGTAGCGGCGGCGCTAGCTTTGGTGGCGGAGGCTGCGGATGCAACTAGATAAGTACAACAATCAAAACACAGGTACTCAATCGCGCTATAGCCGCGCCACCAAGTTGGGCGTTGCGGCAGGGCTCGCCCAAGCAACCTCGGCATTATTAGGTGCAGCACCTGCACTGGCCGGTGATAAAAGCTGGGATATTAATACCGCCGTGCTTTACTACGGCGAAACCGACCGCGTGACCGCCGTAGAACCCGTTATTAGCGCCACCAAAAAACTCGAAGGCGATCGCTTTTGGAACATTAAGCTTGTTGTTGATGCGCTAACCGGTGCGACGCCCAACGGAGCATCACCCGCGGACGAAGTGCAAACGTTCTCAACCCCATCGGGTAAAGCAACCTACCAAACGCCAGAAGGCGAACTACCACTAGACGACGTCTTTAAAGATACCCGCGTTGCACTAAGCACCCAATACACCACCCCGCTAAACAGCACCTTAAAGCTCTCTGGTGGCGTTGAGGCATCCCGTGAATACGATTACCAATCGATTGGCTTTAACGCCAATATCGCCAAAGACCTTAACCAACACAACACAACCATATCCGCAGGCTTAGCTTTTGCTAGCGACACAATCAAGCCGGTCGGCGGCAAACCGATTCCACTGTCGGAAATGACCATAGGCGCCAACGGTAATAAAGATGGCAAAGACGACAGCAAAACTGTGACCGACCTTTTACTGGGCGTCACCCAAGTTATGTCACCGAAGTGGCTCGTGCAATTCAACTACTCATTAAGCGAACAAAGCGGCTACCTTAACGATGCCTATAAAGTGGTATCGCTATTGGATGATATTGGCGCGCCACAAGGCTATGTATATGAATCGCGCCCCGACAAGCGCACTAAGCACAGCTTGTTCTTTCGCAGCAAATCGCATCACGGCAAAGATAATATCTTCGATATTTCATACCGTTATCACACCGATGACTGGGGTATAGATTCACACACCATCGATACGCGCTACCGCTGGCAGCTCAACGAGCATCATTACCTTGAGCCTCACTTCCGGTACTACCAACAAGCTGGCGCCGATTTTTACGTGCAAGGCTTGGATGCATCGCTCGCGCAGCTTCCCATGCACTTAAGCTCCGATTCACGCTTGGGTGAATTTACCGGGATTACTTTTGGCGCCAAGTACGGTTACCTCTTTGACGACGACAAAGAAGTTAACTTCCGTATCGAAAGCTATAACCAAACGGGTGATAGCCAAACCTTACCGGGTAATTTACAAGACAGGCACGATACCTTTCCTGATTTAGACGCCATCATCGTGCAGGTAGGCTATTCCTTTAAATTTTAGAACCATTCAAGCAGCGCTAAAAACGTCCACTCGAAAGCGTGGGCGCTTTACGACCAACCATTCAAAAAGCACAATAGGCATCTCAAGCAATAACTCTACACAGCAGACCCAATGCCGCCACCAAATCACAGCCTTCAATTCAATTACCGCGCTCCGTTTTGGGTGGCTCGGTTCTCGGCCATGGCTTGCCCCTGTGAAGTGCTAATAGCGATAGACGATAAAGCCCTAGCGATACAACTCGCCGATATTATTGCGCACGAAGTTTGGCGAATAGAAACTAAATACAGCCGCTATACCCAAACCGGAATTACAGCAGCCATCAATAATGCAAATGGAACCCCCGTCAATCTCGACGAGGAAACCACCGCACTGTTTCATTACGCTCGAGAGCTTTACGCACTCAGCGACGGGCTATTCGATATTAGCGCTGGCGCGTTGAAAAACATTTGGGCCTTTCATCAAAAGAAAGCACAGCAGCAACAAACATTGCCAACACAATCCGATATTGCCGCACTACTCCCTTTTATTGGTTTAGATAAAGCCACACTACACAACTCAACCCTTAAAACCCCCAAAGGTATGCAAATCGATTTTGGCGGTATCGGCAAAGAATACGCCGCCGATAAAAGCCTGCGCCTAGCGGTAGAAGCCAAAGCCGGAATTCCTATACTCGTTAATCTCGGGGGCGATTTGGTGGCTAGCCAATGTCTACCAAAACGCCCTTGGCAAGTTGGTTTTAGCAGCACGCAGGCGAACGATAACTTAACATCACAAGAACGCCTCACTTTTCACAATGGCGCAGTGACCACTAGCGGTATAAGCCAGCGACAATGGATTATTAACGGTAAAAGCTACAGCCACCTCCTAAACCCAAAAACCGGCTGGCCAGTAGTCAACCCACCAAAGTCCGTCACCGTTGCCGCACCAAAGTGTATGCAAGCCGGCATGCTATCAACTCTCATAATGCTACAAGGCGAACAAGCAGAAGCCTTTGCGAGAGAAGAGGACATCCAATGTTGGATTACTCGCTAAACCGATACAACCCAGACATGCATAAACCCTATTAAATGTAGTGGTTTAATTGTTTGCGTGATGTCGCATTTCACCGTATTCCCTCTTGGCGCCGCCTTCCAACACTTGATCTATATCAACAGGTCGGGCAACATCCATGGTCAGAATTTTGTGGTTTAAGGCGAATGGATATGACAGACACTCAGGTTCTTACTCTTGGTATTGATGTTGGATCAACGACGGTAAAACTCGTTGCAGTTGATGCCAATAGCCAGGAAATTCTTTGGAGTAAATACCAGCGGCACGAAACCAAGCAGGCCGAAAAAGTGCTTGAGATGCTGCAGGCCGTTTGCGCCGACCTCCCACAACTCGACCTTAAACAAGCCCGCCTTTTGATCACCGGCTCTGGCGCCAGCCCTATTGCGCCGCATGTTAACGCGAAGTTTATTCAAGAAGTTAACGCCGTGACCATGGCAGTAGAAAACCTTCACCCCGACGTTGGCAGCGTGATTGAACTTGGCGGGCAAGACGCCAAAATAATCATGTTTAAAACCAGCGAAAAAACGGGCGAAAAGCGCGCAACGACATCAATGAATGATAAGTGTGCATCCGGCACCGGCGCGACCATCGATAAATGCTTTATAAAAGTAGGCATGCCACAAAGCGAAACGGCAAAGCTTGTATTCGACCCAACAAAACTGCACCACGTTGCAGCCAAGTGCGGTGTTTTTGCCGAAACGGATATTGTTAACCTCATTAAAAGCGGCATTCCTTCCGCCGAGATTATGTGCTCGCTTGCCGACGCCATTGTTGGGCAAAACCTTTCAGTACTAACGCGCGGAAACACATTAAAGCCTAAAGTTTTACTACTGGGCGGCCCCAATGCCTACTTGCCATTTTTACGCGCATGTTGGCGTTACCGCATACCCGAAACGTGGGAAGAGCGCGGCTTCGATTACCCCAAAGATATTCCCTTAGAAGAGCTAATCTTTGCACCAGACAACTCGGAATATTACGCCGCTTACGGTGCCGTGCTCTTCGGCCTACACGAAAAAGACACCCAAGTTTGCGGAACATTAGCCAAGCTAGAAGATTTTATTAATAACGGTCGCAAAGCACAGCTCGGCGCAGGATCCGGCCCCGGCTTAGTCGGTAATAACGATGAAGCCAAGCAATTTATCGAGCTTTACTCTACCCCAACGTTTACCCCAATCAAAGCAACCAGCAATACCATACAAGGCTTTATCGGCTTAGACGGCGGCTCCACCTCCAGTAAATGCGTACTCGTCAACGCTGAGGGTGAAATCCTTCAAAAGGTTTACCAGCTATCCAAAGGCAACCCCCTTGAGGATATGAAACAAATGTTCATACAGCTTAAAGATTGGGCTGATGAACAACAGGCAACATTAGACATTCAAGGCTTCGGCGTAACCGGTTATGCCGGCGACGTCATGGAGGCCGCCTTAAAAGCGGACGCCAATATCGTCGAAACCGTTGCCCACATGAAAAGCGCGCAGAATTATTTTGATGATGTCGATGTGATTTGTGATGTCGGCGGACAAGACATTAAAGTGATGTTTATGGAAAACAAAGTGATTAAAAACTTTCGTTTATCCAACTCGTGCAGCGCCGGTAACGGCATGCTATTACAAGCCATGGCCGATCAATTTGGCGTGCCCGTAACGCGTTACGCCGAGACAGCCTTTAAAGCCGACTTATCACCCGAATTCAGTTATGGCTGTGCCGTATTTCTAGATTCCGACCGTGTTAACTTTCAAAAAGAAGGCTACAACGGCGAAGAGTTACTGGCAGGCCTAGCGTTAGTACTGCCTAAAAACATTTGGCAATACGTTGTACAAATTCCGCGTATGGCAGAACTTGGGCGCGTGTTTGTTTTGCAAGGCGGAACCCAAAAAAACCTCGCAGCCGTAAAAGCCCAAGTTGATTACATTAAAGAGCGCGTACCCAACGCCGAAGTACACATTCACCCGCATACCGGTGAGGCAGGCGCGCTAGGCGCTGCGTTTGAAGCAATTCGTGTTGTTAAACGCGAAGGACACTCACGCTTCATCGGCCTAAACGAAGCCATTAACCTACACTACACCACGCGTAACGATGAAGAAACACGCTGCGATTTTTGCCCCAACAATTGCTCGCGCACGTTTATTGATGCCGATGTAGGGGATGTAAAACCGGTACGTTATATCTCTGGCTTTTCTTGCGAGAAAGGCACCGTTGAAGATAACGATGCACTACGTGCATTAAATAAAACCCGCCGCGACAGAATGCGCGCCTATCCCAACCTTGTGGATTACGAAGCAACGTGGGCCTACAAACGCCTATACACGCCAGAACAGACACCAACAAACGGAACCTTAATAGACGACATCAAAGTTTCGCGCACGTTATTTGGCGGCGTTAAATACAAAACCATTCAACGTCCTTTTATTCGCTCCAGCGAAGAAGACGTTGAACATCGAAAAAATATTCGCATTGGCATCCCTAAAGCTTTAAATATATGGAGCACCGCGCCCTTTTGGCGAACCTATCTTGAAGCCTTGGGCATCACGCCGCGCAATATTGTTTTCTCTGACGATACCAGTGAAGAACTTTGGCAAGCCGGCGGAAAATACGGCTCCGTCGACCCATGTTACCCAGCCAAAGTGGTGCAAGCCCATATTCACAATTTATTGTTTGAACACCACGTTAAAAAACCACTGAATATTATTTTCTTCCCGTCCATTACCCACATCCCTACTTTTGTAGAGAGCGTGATGGACACAGCCTGCTGCCCGATTGTGGCCGGCACGCCCAAAGTCATCGGTGCCGCATTCACCAAAGAGCAAGATTTTTTCGCTCAGCGCGACATAACCTACATGGACACCGCCGTAACACTTCAAGAACCTTTACTATTAAAGGATCGTTTGTTTGAAGCGTTTAAAGAACAACTTAAAATATCGGAAGATGAAAATAATTTCGCCGTCGATCAAGCCTTCAAATCACTCGATTATTTTGATCAGCATATGCAAGAGAAGGGTCGAATTATTTTAGATGCGGTAGCAGAAGATAATCGCATAGCGCTATTAATGACGGGCCGGCCGTACCATAACGACCCCGGTATGAATCACGGTGTATTGGAAGAATACCAAGCCATGGGCTACCCGATTTTATCAATGCGCTCCATCCCAAAAGATAAAGAGTACTTAACGCCCTATTTCCAAGACGACCTTAATAAAAAGTTTGTTGAATCGCCCTTAGAAATTCACGACATTTGGCCAGAAAATTACAGCGTGAACAGTGTACAAAAAGTATGGGCAACAAAATTCGCCGCTCGCCACCCCAACGTCGCGGTACTCGACTTATCCAGCTTTAAGTGTGGACACGATGCGCCCACCTACGGCCTTGTCGACCGAATGATGAGCGCTAGCGGATCACCCTACTCTGCACTTCACGACATTGACGCCAACAAACCTTCGGGCTCAATAAAAATTCGCGTTAAAACCTATGGTTACACGTTAACCTTAGCGGAAGAAAAACTAGAGGACAGGGCTAGAAAAACCCTTGAGAGTGAACTCGAAGTCATCGAAAAGCGC
This sequence comes from Marinagarivorans sp., assembly GCF_982758155.1. Classification (NCBI taxonomy): domain Bacteria; kingdom Pseudomonadati; phylum Pseudomonadota; class Gammaproteobacteria; order Cellvibrionales; family Cellvibrionaceae; genus Marinagarivorans; species Marinagarivorans sp. The sequence goes on from NZ_CEXWTU010000127.1 coordinate 8,861, forward strand.
TTACAGTTTTTAGCCGTAGCCCCCGAAAAAATAAAGCAAGACTCACTTTTTCAAACAGAGTTAGACAAATGGCAATTTGCAAAAGAACAAATATTGTCGAAGCTTCCACAAGCTAAAGAAAACACTCACGATACCGCGCAAAAAAATACGCCCAAAGAAGCCAAAGCGCCACTATACATCGACGCTGGAACCTCAAATCTTATCACTGCGGTTGAAATTGACTAGGGAATACTATTATGAATATGCAACAAACAGTTGACACTGATTCATCCACCTCAGCGATTGCTGACTTAGAAGGCAACCTAAGTGCAGAAGATTATTTAAAGCACGTTGATAGTGAAATAAAAGATTTTGAGAAAGCGCACAAACAAGATGAAGTAACGGAACATTGGCGCGATAAAAATCCAACGACCTTTACCGCAGCCCAGCGCGCGCACACTACCGTATTGCACGCAGGCCTAACCATGGCACACGATTTATTTATCCAATCAGCCTTTAGAGGGCTAGGTTATAAAGTGGCATCCATGGACGTGCCCGATACCGCCGCCCTACAATTTGGCCGCGAGTTTGGCAACAGAGGGCAATGTAACCCTACCTACTTCACTGTAGGTAACCTTGTTAAAAAATTAAAAGAAATGGAAGCTAGCGGTATTAGCAAAGAAGACATTATTACAAAATACCTGTTTGCCACCGCAGGCTCTTGCGGCCCTTGCCGCTTTGGCACCTACGTTACCGAATACCGCAAAGCATTACGCGACGCAGGCTTCGAAGGCTTTCGCGTTATTTTGTTTCAGCAATCGGGCGGAGCAAAGCAAGCAACCGGCGAAGACTTAGGATTAAAAATCGACAGCACGTTCTTTTTAACCTTCGGAAAAGCAGTGATTATCGGTGACATTTTAAATGCCCTAATGTACCGCATTCGACCCTACGAAATTAACGAAGGCGAAACCAACGCCGTTATTGCCCAGGCCAAACAACGCATTGCCAAAGCCTTCGAAACACGAAAAGGTTTATGGAAAGCCCTTTGGCATACACGAAAAGAACTCGCCAAAATTAAAGTCGATAAATCACAAATAAAGCCCCGCGTCGCTATTATTGGCGAATTTTGGGCAATGACGACCGAAGGCGATGGCAACTACAAGATGCAAGGCTTTCTGGAAAAAGAAGGCGCCGAAGTCGAGATTCAACTCGTCACCAACTGGATTCTGTATCTATTCTGGTCAGCCAAATACGACACCCTGCAACGCCTAAACCTGAAAGGCACCGATAAAAATCTCAAGCACGACACCAAAGGCAGCAAGTTCGCCTTAGAAGGCGTAAGTATTCGCAAGCGCTTGTGGGGCCTTAAAGTTGTAGAACTTTATGTAAGGGGCCTATTCTGGACAGCCTCAAAAGTAGTGGGATTAAGAGACTACCACCTACCCGACATGGATCACATCGCCGAAATCAGCCACTCATTTTACGACAACAACCTACGCGGCGGCGAAGGCCATATGGAAGTGGGCAAACTGATCCACAACGTGGTCGATAACACCATGACCATGACACTCAGCATAAAACCCTTCGGCTGCATGCCCTCCAGCGCGGTATCCGATGGAGTGCAATCGCTAATCACCGAAATGTTCCCGCAAGCGATATTCCTACCGATTGAAACTAACGGCGATGGCGCAGTGAATGTTTATAGCCGAGTGCAAATGCAGTTGTTTAAGGCTAAGCAATCGGCGGAAAAAGAGGTGATGCAGGTTCTTGAAAAAGCCGGCATGAGCAAAGAGCAATTTGAACAACAACTATCGAATAGCGCCATAAACAACCCATTACATCGAAGCCCCCATGCGGGGAGTTGCTCGGTGGTGGATGTAGCAAACGAATTCAACAACCGCAATTCGGGCATATTTACTCGTTTACGCAATCAATTTAAGCGCACAATCAGCACTGCAAAGGCGCAAAAACACACACTGGATATAGTCGCCAAGGTTACAGAGAGCTATAAAAATCGGCCAACAGGCCAGGTGGAGGAAGTGGTTAAGATTGTTTCGCCGGTGTAGTCATTTGCAGAGACGGAAAAAACGGTTGGCTACGTACCCTTTACCGTATTCACTTTAAATGCCTAAGGTCATATAGCCTCCAGAATGTTTTAACGAGACATTAAGGGTAAGATACAGTCCAGACCAACCCAGCCCTGACAATATTAAAGCGACTCCGCCGCCTTTACAGGCCGCGGGTAAGACCATGTCAATCTTTGGCGGGGCATTTAGTGGGGCTAAATTTTCGCGTAGGAAGGGCAATAAGGCTCGGCATGAAGATATGCAGGAGGGTGTGGTTAGGATTACTACACCAGCCTAACAATCCGCAGGGTAGCGCGAGGATATAAAAAGTTCAACCCTCCGGGTTTACTGTACTTAATGACAGAATATAGCCACGCGTAACTATTTGGAACCACTATTCACCAATCAACATGAGCGCTAAGTGAGAGCGCCCCTCAACGGGATAATTTTGGCTCATGACTTGACCAGAGCATAAAGGCAAGTCGCTCATTTTTTTAATAAAAGCTTTTTCAACAGGCTGATAACACCAATTTCCAAAATAAAAGATCAAACCTCACTTAACCGCGATATACAATTTCCTGCTATCAAAAATAGAGCGCAAGATCCTACCGCGTCAATAAAACAGTGAAAAGTCTGAAAATAATAGTAGGGTCGCCAGTAGGGAATTGCGAGAGCTGCAGCGCAAGGAAACAACTCAGCTCAATTCACCGCCCAACCAAAGAACGATTAGAAATACAAAAATGCCTGTCAGCGTTAGCTAGCAAGCATTACAGTAAAATTTTGAGCTCTTGAATTAGCCTATCCCGAAAGGTGGGAGACTAATTTCCTGCAAAAAACTCTTACTTAATTTTGGGTCGCAAATTCGCATCCATTGTACCAATTGTAGGGTCGATTTCAACTGCAAAGCGCGTGTGGTTATTACCGTCACGCGTGACATTAACCATAAAAGTTGTGCCAGAAATATCCGCAGGTACAGGTACGAGTGCAGAGGTTGTCAAAAAGGTTACTGTCAAAAGTCCATTGTCAGCATCAGTATTCGCGTACACAATAGAAGCTATCATCCCGGTCGCCGTATTGGCTCCGGCCGCTGTAATAGGGTTCATAAACGTATTGTATTCAGCAACAGTTGGCAAAGCACCGCCTGTTGAAGATAACTCTTGAATACCTAAAACAATAGGTCGTATAGAGCTCGAAGTTTCAGCAGTAGAGGTAGCACGCTGGGTATATATTTGATACTGAGGTAAAGCCACCGCAGCCAAAATGCCTATAATGGCAATAACGATCATGAGTTCGATTAATGTAAAACCTTGTTGTACTTTTTTCATTTTATACACCTCAATAGTGTTTTTAGGGGTAAGGGTAATTAGATAGTATCAAGTAACATGCCAACCCTATAGCCCCCGTTTTTAGGGCTCTTCATCCTGCCGCCCCCTTTCCGCAAAAAAAATAACGACATAAAATGTAAGTGGTGGACGTAAAATGGCAGACAAGCAAAGCTTAGCTGGATCCAAAGGCTATTTTACGGCAGCGTAAAGCCACCCAAAATAAATTACTATAACCAGAAGCGCAGGTATTTCACTTTAATATAACAGCGCTTCCCTAATGGACTATGTTAATCAAACACCCACTCTTTAAAGGAATATCTAATGAGCCAAAAATTCTTATCTCGCTGCGTCACCGCCCTATTACTAACTTCAGGAATGCTAACAGCAGCAGCTTACGCAGCCACTACCCCGCAAACCCAACCAGCAAAAACAACCTCAATTCAAAGCGCCAGCCGTGTCAGCATTAACTCAGCTAATGCTGCAGCACTTGCCGAACACCTTATTGGTATTGGACCCGCTAAAGCCGAGGCTATTGTTAGCTGGAGATCACAGAATGGGCGATTCAATAATATTGAGCAATTATTGGAAATTAAAGGCATCGGTGCCGCAACTCTAAATAAGAATAAGCACCTGATTACACTTTAATCTAAAATCAAACTCACCCACATATGAATCAAAGGCTTTTGGGAGCGCTATCGCGCCCAAGAGCCTTCTCTTAACGCCCCCTTTCTCTGTAAGCTATTTATTTCCATTTAATTATCCTCTAGACTGGGGCAGATATACCTGCCCCAGCATGCAGGGCTGCAATGATGGCCTACAATAAGACTGTACTATCCTATGTACATGAAATGTACCGCCAGCCAATAACATAATAAACACAAGAATTGAGCAGCATGAATACTCCAACACTCAGCGGTCTCACCAAGCGATTAGTCCGGGATGAAACAATCTCCAGCGAAACGGCCCAGAAAGCAACGGCTGCAGCGCTCGAGAGCAAGCGCCCACTCCCTTTGTGTCTTATTGAAGCCGGTGCCAATAGCCTAGATATTGCCGCGGCCGCGGCCGACGAGTTCGGCTCTCCGATATTAAACTTAGGCAGTATCGAACTTAATCCAGCACTAAGGGAAATAGTTGATAAAAAGTTGGTCGAGAAACACTTCGCCCTACCTATATTCAAGCGCGGAAACCGCCTGTTTGTTGCAGTAGCAGACCCTACTAATTTGCACGGCCTTGATGAAATAAAGTTTAATACAGGCCTAAGCACTGAAGCCATTGTGGTTGAAGCCGATAAACTGGCTGTTGGCGTCGAAGCATTCCTTAAAGACTCTGAGGAAGATATATCAGAAAGCCTTGGCGGCCTTGATGATGATGACCTTGACCTTGAGCTTGAAAACCCAGACGAAGCCAAACCTGCTGAAGCTAGCAATGACGTAGATGAAGCACCTATTGTTAAATTTGTGAACAAGATTTTACTTGACGCCATAAAAATTGGCGCATCAGACATCCACTTTGAACCCTACGAAAAAGCCTATCGCGTCCGATACCGCACAGACGGAATATTAAAAGA
>NZ_CEXWTU010000128.1:0-13677 GCF_982758155.1 Marinagarivorans sp.
CCCCTTTAAGCGCCTCGATAAGAAAGCCGCTTCGATAACCGCTCCACGACATTATTGCTCCTGCAATGTCTAATAAGGGGCTCCTGCCCCGATGCGTTATTCTAATAACCTGCTTCCCTGCAGGCCCTCTTCGCCTAATTGGATAAACTATTATTGCCTCGTCCCTTAGTCTCATTACTACAGATTACATTTGTGATTGTAGGTAATTCTCAAGCCCAACGTGCTTGATCAAGCCGAGTTGTTGCTCTAGCCAAAAAGCGTGATCTTTTTCGGTGTCGTCTAACAACTTTTCAAGAATTTCGCGCGTTACAAAATCTTTTTCGGTTTCGCATAAAGCAATGGTGCTTTTCAGTGCTTTGGCGACGGCATACTCTACATCCAAGTCGCTTTGTAGCATGCTGGGTACGTCGCTACCGATGCTCAACCCATCGCGGGTGATCATATCTGGCCTGCCTTGTAGGAATAGAATGCGGGCGATCAGCTCTTTTGCGTGTCCTTTTTCGTCATCAAACTCGTGAGCAATGCGCACGTGTAGCTTCGAAAGCCCCCAATCGGCGTACATTTCTGAATGGATAAAGTACTGATCCATAGCCGCGAGTTCGTAAGCTAATAGCCCATTGAGTGCTTTGATAATGCTGGCATTGGCTTTCATGGTTATTCCCCCTCAGCTATTTGAGATTGCAGGTAATTTTGAATGCCCGTGGTACCGACTAAGTGCTGTTGGGTTTCTAGCCAGTCGAGATATTCTTCTTCGTATTCAAGAATGTCGCTGAGCATCAAGCGGCTAACATAGTCTTGAGCGGACTCACACGTCGCGATAGCCGTTTTGAGTTGAGTGATTTGTTGGGTTTGAAATTTTAAGTCGCATGCCAGCATTTCTTCGGTGTGCTCGCCGATCTGTAGAGCTTCTAGCTTTTGTAAGTTGGGCAGCCCGCCAAGCATTAAAATACGCTCGATGATCTCGTCGGCTTGTTTCATATCCTTAATGGATTTTTTGAAGCTAACGGTGTTGAGGTTTTCAAACCCCCAGTTGCGGTACATGCGGGCATGAAGGAAGTAGCGGTTAATCGAGGTGAGTTCGCCTGTGAGTACGCGGTTAAGCGTCTCAAGTATATTGGGGGCAGCTTGCATGGGAGGCTCCGGCTGGAAGTGTGGGCATAATGGTATGCGTCAAAAGTTGGCCTAAGTTTACTCTTACTTTTCACCGCCTACAAAATTTTAAGCCTATAAAGTGCTTTAAAGCTGGTGTAATGATAATGCTTTTTATTCAGTTTATTTTACCGATTAAGAAAAAGGAGCCGTAGGCTCCTTCGGGAAATAGGCGTTACAGTGGGTTAATGTCGAATAGCAGCTTTACCCAGTATCTGGCCTTCAAACTCATCATCACCTTTGTAGAGCACTTGAATGATGGCGCCTTTAGGTACTGATGTGACTTGCAGGGGAATATCGACTGTGCGTTTGGCGGTGCCTCTAAATAATGCAATGTTATTAGCTTCGCCGATTTTCTGGGCTTTACCTGATTGCGTTTTCATGTAAGCCGAAACATTACCAAAGCTACTAAAGTCTCCGGTGTGCGCTAAGTCGGCCTTGATAATGTCTTTACCTTTTTTATTCTTGGTTAGGGTGATGGCGGTAATGTCTGATTCTGTTTTAATTTTACCTTTTCTAACCAGTACTGGAATCGAGAATGACAAGCGAGGAATGATAATCGCAGACGTACCTTTTACCTCTTTACCATCCATATATTTGCTGAAGTCAACATTATCCTCAGTTACTTTCATCAATAAGTGAGATCGATACTCTCCATCCGCTAAATCTCTTGGCATTTTTACGCGCAATTTAATTTTTTGATATTCGCCAGGTTTAATGGTTACTTTTCTGGGGCTATGACGAATAAAATTACTCGCTGAAAATTCATAGTTGTCGAGTTTTTGGTAAGCCCCGCTCACTTTTTGGGATTTTTCTTCCCATAAAATGCGATATGTTTTAGTCGTGGTCGAATTATTCAGTAAAGTGACCTCTGCGCTTCTGTTGCGCTCATCCATGACGACGCGGGTCGGCTTAATCATTAAACTTGCTTGCACTAAATTGGAAAATCCGCTCAAGGCTAATAATAAAATGATATGACGAATGATGCTATTTGGATGCTTAATCCACACGTTTTTATTCATGTTATTCATTGCGGTCTCTCACATTATCAAATTTACTGATTTCACTAATGAATCGTTATGTTCTTTATTTATAGAGCATAAGTGTCGTTTTTTCACCAGCTGATGACAATATTCATGTTGCCACTGTAATCGCCATCGCCATAGACCGTTGTTGATCCTGTTGTTTTTAAGGTTGCCCCTACAATTAGCAATGCTTCACCGTTGGTATCTGTTACTACGGGTTCAAAGGTGATGTCTTCAATATTAAATGGCTCAGAGAACGCGCGTGTTAGCTGAAAATCGGCAATGGTGATCATTAATGAGGTGAATGTAGGGTATCCGGTCAGCCGGTATTCGCCGCGTTGGCCAAGAGCGATGGGGTAGAGCTTGTTGGTTGCTCTTGGGTTTTGCCCGTTATGGGGTACCCACATAGTGCTAACAACATCGTTAGGGCCAAGCCCAAATTCGCCAAAGGCGAGGGTTTGCTCTTCGGTTATAGCCGAGGATGCACTGGGCGCCCAAAGCGCAAAAAATATCGCGCAGAGGTCGGTAACATGTTTTCGGTGGTTAAATATAGCGCGTGGCACGGTTTTTGGACCTCCTATATAACGAAAAAAGCGGCCGAAGCCGCTTTTCCTGTGCTTTCCTTGCACAGTATAGTTGGGTATTTTGAGTTTTTAATACGCAACTGTTACATCGTAGGTACCTGTATAAACGCCATCGCTATATTGAGCTGTGGCATCCGCGGCGGTAAATGTGCCTCCCACTAAAACGTCACCAGCGCCAGAGGCGTCGAGTGACAAGGTGGCACCATCGGCAGGTGATGTGGTGAGTGTGGTAAATACAATATCGGGAATGGTTGGGCTGCCACTAGAGTGCGAGAGTGCAACCGGTGTTGCGCTTGAGTCTACCGTGACAGTACCAAAAGCGGCGGCCCCAGAAACCGAAACCGTACCCGCTTGTTGGCCGCCTAGCGCAACAAATTTCGAAACGTGTGCAGCGGCATTGGCGCCGTCGCCGGTGGCCGCAGTACCGTTAACGGTACTCACAACCCCAGCGGGGCTAATTGTAATTGTCCCCGCTGTTTCGGATGTATCGTTCGTTACGTCGGCGGTAGTGGCATATACGGTACCTAAGGAAAAGGCCACGGTTTCTGTCACGCTAATGGTACTACTGACTGTAGCGGTAACATCAAAGGCATTTGCACCGGCCGCTAGCAGACTTCCTGCACTTAAAGCTATGAGTGATTTTGTAAACATTTTCATAAAATAATCTCCAATGATTTCTACTATCAGGCGGTGATTGCCTGTGGTTATCCTGAGGTGGTGTTTTAACTCTTCACTTCAGTTTTACCCGTATAGCTGTCTAGCTATGTAATGCTTTTCGGCATGATTTAAATAATCTTTAGAAAAATTTTTACATAATTCCGAAGTTTTTAACATCTCTTGATTCTCAGCCACCAAATGCTTCTATGTATGGTGTTACTACAGCTGAAAATTATAAAGAAGCCTAATTTTGACTATAGCCAAATAATGAGTAATGCCCAGTTGTTATAGAGTAAATGGGTTGTTTTTTATGGAATATACCGATTTAAATTTGATTAGAGCACTTTCGTGAACGGCTCTTTGGCACCTCTTTTGCGTTGAGGTAAATATACTTTATATGTGATGGTATTTTGTCGCGGATTGTCGCGATGAAACCTATGACCTGCGATGGTGACCACTGGTGCAACGTTTAACAATAGTCAGTTTAAGGGTAATGATAGCGGCGCTCTCCCTGCTGGGTGCCGGAATGGTGATGGCCTCAACATTCAATGACGAGAATTTGGCTTTACTGGATATTGTATTTGATAGCCAAAAAATTGGCGATGGTGTTGATGCTTATATTGACGATGGTGATATCTTTATGCCATTAATCGATTTGGTCGACTTGCTTGAAATACGTGTGGATGTTGATAGTAGCGGTGCTAGCGGGGTTGTTTTGGCGGAGGAGGGGGCGTTTTTTCTTGTCCAAAATGATAGTAATGAGTGGAACGTGACACGTAATAATATAACGACCTTGGTTGATGCTTCATTAATTACAGTTTTTGAAGGTTATATTTATATAGAGCGCCGTTTAGCCTTAGATTGGTTTGGTACAGACTTTGAGCTTGATTTTAATGACTCGTACTTGCACTTGCACCCCACTAAGCTTCTCCCGTTTCAAGAAAAATTACTGCGGAAAAAGCGAAAAATCTCTGCCCAAGGTGATTTGGGTGAACCTGAACAGCCAGCCTTAAATTTACCCTATGCAATGGCTGAGATCCCTTCTGTGGATGCACGCATAAACTATTTATCGCGTCGCCATGATGAAAAAGATAACGACGATTTTTCTAGTGTTTTTTATGCGATGCGGACCTATGGTGACTTTCTGGGTATGAGCGCTCAAACGTTTTGGACTGGGCGTAGAGATGAGGGTATTAAAGGGGCTTCCATTTCATTTGATCGGTTTGATAGTACGCGCTCGATGGGTGGGTTTTTAGGGCTGTCTCAGTTTAGTTTTGGTGACTTATCGCACCCCACGCTGCCTTTGGCGCCAGGAAGTTATGGGCGCGGCCTTATTGTAGGTAATGATATTGTTAGTGGAGATAGCAATCGAAATGTTCGTGATATTGAAGGCGATTTCTATCCTGGCTGGGAAGTTGAACTGTATTTAAATAACGCTATTATTGGTTATCAAACTATTGGTGAAGATGGCCATTACCGCTTTGAAGATGTCATACTTTTTCAAGGTAAAAATGAATTTGTCCTTAAATTTTATGGCCCCAGCGGCCAGGTGGAGGAAAAAAGGGAATCTATTAATGTTGGAGCTGAATCAGATAAATCTAATAACTTTTATTATACTCTTTCGGTATCGCAGCCCGATAGGAAAGTCTATGAAATTGGTGACGATGCCGTTAACGCAGAGACTGCGGATGATCTGTATCAGGCTTCTTTTATCACACGATATACCATTGGAAGTCTATTCAGTATTCAGGCAGGGGCTCAGGAGACGGGAGGTGAAAAGTATCGGGATGATAGCGTGCCGCGTGCCGAAGAGAGTGACGACCTTGATGATGAAAATATTCGTCGTCAGTACTATAGTTTAGAGTTGCAAGCTAATTTAAGCGCACATACCGTATCGGCAACTGCGGCTAAACAAAATGAGCGTGAGTTAAGTTACCTTTATCGTATAGGGGGTAGTTTTGGCGGAATGGCTTACCGTTTGGATTACAGTGATTTTGGCGAGTTTATAGACCCGCTTGCGGGAGAACCCGTCAAGAATTTTTATGCATTGTCGTTAAGCCGGCGGTTTAAGCGTGGGTCGGCTGTATTAAGGATGAACCGCTCAGAAAAAGATTCACAATATTCCGATGAATATAGGTTAGGGGTTTCGGGCAGTGCTTATCGGTTTAATTGGAGTAATGGGTTAATTTATGAAAGTACGGTTTATTCTCAGGCGTTAAAGGATAAAGATTCTGGTGAGGAGCTTGACGATGCTGAGTCTCTCTCGGGTGCCTTTATTCTTAGTACATCGCTTTCATCGTTTATTGCGCGATTAACGACATCTTATGATGTTATTCCAGAAAATAAATTGTCTAAATTAAACCTTTCTACCTCTTACCGTTTATATCCTAAAGCCAATGTTAATTTTGATTATTCTCACAGCTTAATCACCGATAGCAACCAGTATCGCGTTGGGATGAATTGGCAGTTGAGCCATTTTCAAATTACCCCCTCTGTAATATATAACGATGACGGTCAGTGGCAAGGTCAGGTTCAGTTATCCACGTCGTTAGGTAAAAGAACCGGTCGGTTAGGCTCGTATTATAACTTGGCTTCGGATCCCTCTATGTCAAAAGGTGCCGTGCGCGCCCGTTTATTTGAAGACCAAAATTTTGATGGTGAATATCAACTGGGTGAACCTTTATTGAGCGGTGGCGAAATACAGGCGGTACAGGCTAGGCGAAAGGGGCGCTCGAATAAGGCTGGTGTGGCTTGGTTGGATGCTATGCAGCCGTGGACGCCAACGGACGTTATTGTCGATAGTAATACCTTAGATGCTGGTGCAATGGCGCTAACACGTAAACCTTTTTCTTTATCATCACGCCCAGGGAAAGTGATTGAGCTCGACTTACCCTTTACGCGAGTTGGAGATTTTGATGGCAGTGTTTATGACTTGATAGACGGCATACATAGCCCTGTTCGCGGTGTTGTGGTAGTAGTGGTTAATGAGGCGGGGGAAAAACTATCACAACAAATGACGGATACTGACGGTTATTTTGATTTTTCAAAGTTATTACCTGGTAAGTATACGCTTGAAGTTGAAGGTGCAATTTTATTAAGTGTGAAACCTGAGGTTATTACTATTTCGCCAAGTGGCAATTATGTTGCGGGCGTTGAAGTGATTGTTCAGCGGATATTTTCTGATGGCGAAGATGGCGGAGATAACGAATTGCTTCCGTTGCTGAATGAATCGTCGAGTATATCCGGCATTAAAGTGAGTAAGGCACCCATTATTGTTCCGAATGGCGGCATTGCTCCGCCGGCATTTGGTAATCCTGCGCCAATACCTGAAGCTATAACGGTGATTGATGAGCCTGTGAAAAATATTGTCAGTGACGGTGATGTGTCGGATGTCGTTAGTGCTAATCCTGATGCGCTGCTACAACCTAAAAAATTAGTCGTAGCTGCAGTTCCAGAACCGGTAATCGAAAAATTAAATAACGCAATGAATGTTGTCTCGGTACCGTCTTCACGCTGGTCTCTTCAGGCGGGTAGTTTTTCTAATCGTATTATTGCTGATGGCTTTGCCAATAAATTAAAGGGTGCTGGTTATCAATCAAAAATAACCCCAGTCGTTATCAAGCAAAAAAACTATTATCGCGTTTTTGCTGTTGGGTTTAATAATAAGCGCAGTGCGGCTGACGAAAAAACAGTGTTTGATCGGCAGTTTGGTGTTAAATCCCTCATTGTTAAACAGTAATTTTTATAGTGTCTATTTATATTTTTGGTGTTGAGGAGGAGGTATGAAGTATGTTTTTACTTGCACGCTTATTGTTTTGTTTTTTGGTTATGCCAATAGTGGCGTTTGTGATGTGTCGGAAGAAAGTACGCAAGAATTACAATTTAAACTGAATAGTATTGAACATGAGTTAAAGTCTCGTGGCGCTACATTGAAGAAGAAACAGGAAAGAATAAAAAAGGCTGAGTCGCAGTTCACTAAGATAATTAATAAAAACTCGTGGCGCAATGCTGTTATGGGGTCTGTGCTGGCGGCGGCCGTCACTGCCCACCCCGCCGGCCTCCTGGTTGGCGGTATAGCCGGGAGTTTGGTGGGTAAATCCAAAAAGTATGATAAAGCAGAGGAACAGCTCGCGGCAATTGAGTATGAAATTATTGTTGATGAGGATAATTTTTTAACCGAAGGGGAGGTTCGCTTGGCGAACTTTGCGGGTGAAGAAATTGATAGAGATCTGTTGGATGACGAGACTAAGATACGTGAACAAATGCTGGCAGTGGCTCCTGATAATATTTCTCATGAAGCGGGGGGGGGGGCGGATTTTCCCGAAGAAGATATTACGGCGATGGACGATGTTGATTTTGATCGACCGTCTGCATCACCGGCAGCTACAACACGGCCTGAAGTAATGCCAATGATTAATGTGGCTGGCGCTAAAGCTGCGCAGGCTAATAATATAACGCAATCCGTTGCGGGGCAGCAAAACGGTGGGCGGATGGAGCTTGAGTCTTGTTATGGGCGTAACGCAGAAACAGCCGCCCAAAAACGCAAACGCTTACCCCATTGTTTTTACATGATGTATTAAAGCTGGAGGTTAAAGTGCTTGCTCTTGTGCTCATAAAATACGCGCCACAACAAAAAATACTGTTGAAGCGGTTGTTGCTACTAATACTCGGTGTCTGTCTTTTTGCTTGCTTATTAAGTTGCGGAAGCCTAATGAGTAAATCTTCTTTGGATGCTTTTTTAGATGGCGATGCTTATGCTGAAAAATCGGTTGTTAAAAAGGAAAAAAAAGTCACTAAAGAGAGTGCAAGCATTGAGCAGCCTGATAACGATTTGTATGGTTTTAACAGTAACGGGGTAGCAGGCCCCGCTTCGGAGCCGCTCGAGCCTGCGCCAGCTATGGATGAAGTGTCTGAAATTATATTGGAAGAAGCAGAAGCGCGTTGTTTAGCTGATAACAATCCAAGCTTTGCTTATCGAAAGCGTGTGGCAGTGCTACCTATGGCGCTACAAAGTCGGCAGCATGCTGTGGATATTCCTTATGTCGAACGTGAATATCCTCAAGTATTGGTGGAGCGTTTGGGTGATGCTGGGTTGTTAGCGCGCGATGCAACAGCCTACCATCGTATACAAGCACATTCCCAGCAATCTCGTTTGCAGTCTCCATTTACGTCGGATCAAATTCGCGATACGGCTAGCCGTTTAAATGCTCAGTTTTTAGTGACGGGTCGCTTAGTGGACCTATCATTTGATAAATCTAAAACCCATGCGATAGATTTGGTGACGGGATTTAAACCCTGGAAAACTTTAGCACGGCAAACCTATGAAGGGGCAACGGGTAGTTATCGCCGCCAATTAAATATTGATGTCAGTGTTTATGACGGCCCCAGTGGCGCGCTTATTAAGCGCAAACGCTACCGCGGTGCAGCTAATCACCCGGTAACGGCTCGGCGTAATTATGGTTTAGAGAGTAATATTTTTTGGCAGTCTGACTACGGCGAGCTTATGGCCGATATTCTAGATCAGCAAACTGAAATGATTTCTCGAGCGTTAGAGTGCTTGCCTATGCGGGCACAGATATCACGAGTTGACGATGATGTTATTGAAATAAATGCTGGGGTTGATTCTTATTTAATGCCTGGAGATCGGTTGCGTATTTTTCATCGTGAACCTGCCGGCCGAGATCCGATGGGGGTGCCTAAGCACCGTTGGAAATATTATGGCGGCGTTACCATTATGGGGGTTTTCCCGCTCAAATCGATTGCTGTGCTCGATGAAGATTTAACGCCAGATGTCATTAAGCTAGGGGATATTGTTCAGGCTTGGTAAGCTTGGAGCCTAAATAGGCTTTGCTGTAACAATATAGCGTAACGGTCCGCCGGGGTTAATGCCGTTAAATGGGTAGCAGGTGATTAATTTTAGCTCGTCGCTATGACTATCGATAAACCATTTCTCTTCGTCACTGTTTTTTATTTCTTGATTAATCACTTCATAGTTTCGCCATTCACCGCGCTTATTCTGCACTTGCAGGGTGTTGCCCTGTTTTATATTTTGAAGAAAACTAAAGTGCGTATCTCTGTGGCCACTCAATACAATGGTTCCGTGTTCTGTAGGCATTGCTGTGCCATCGATATGCCCTGGCCCGAAAGCTAATGAATTGCCTTGTGAGCCCGCGAGCACATAAAAGTCAATATTGTATTCCGGTACTATTAAGTGGGCAATTGGCCATGTGTCTGCCCAGGGCCAGGGCTTTACGTGGGTATTGTTGGTGTCTTTTAATGTTTCTTCCCATGCATCTTTAATCAGATGTTGCGATAATGTGGCTTTACTTTTTATCCAGATACTACTACCAAAAGCAAAGAGTGATGTGCATAAAAAAGCACCCGAGGCGAGCGTTGCTAACTTGCGAGAAATAGGCCTGCGGTAGTGATTGCCATAGGATGATGTTAATGGCGCGGTGCTGGATATCATGGTTATGGCTCATTGCGAATTGCGTGCATTAATAAATAGCCCATAAAACAGAAAATGCCTAACCACCAACATAAATTAGACCAAGTTCCTGTTTTGGGGTAAGGCACTTGCTGTAATTTTTGGCCTTGGGGTTGGGCGTTTTTAATGTGTTTGACGCTTGTTTTTTCTGCGCTAGGTTTCGATATTTCTTCTTCGATAGCGATAAAGCTGGTGAAACGGCTGACGAGTTGATGCTCAAGTGCTGTTTCTAATATTTTTGTGCGAAGGCTGTTGTTATCGAGTTGGCCGGTTATACCTTTGTCTTCCAGTTGCTCGATTTTTTGGCGCGCCCATAAGCTAGCAATACCGGAACTCTGCTCTAAAGGCACGTTTGTGGATGGGGTGATGGTTTTCTGCCATGGACCGCTAGCGGATTCCCCGCTAATACTAATGGTTGTGTTTTCGTGCGTTAGCTTGGCGCTGACGATTAAAGCTTCGCCAGCATATAGCTCAGTCACTTTCTCTGGGTATTGTTCTGCATTCGCCCCCCAGTCAATATTGATATCTTTGTGTGTCGTGTTATTAAGTTTTTGAAATAAGGCGGCCATTTTTATTCCTACTTCATCAATGTTTCCTATGTGTGTATAACTCCCGCGCCCAAACTGAGCGGCTTTACGCATAAAAAAACTATTGGGGGCCGAGCCGATACCTACAGTGAAAAGGCGTGCGTTATTGAGTTGTGTATTAATGGAATGAAAGAGTGTTTTTTCATTACTAACAGCGCCGTCGGTAATGAAAATAATTTGTTGTAAACGTTCAGTTGACTCGCTGTGGTTAAAGGCTTCCTGTAAGGCGGGTAACATTTCTGTGCCTCCGCTAGCGTTTAAATTCTTTATCCAGTGTTTGGCGTAATGCAAAGATGTTGAGTTGGCGGCGGTGTAATCATCGTATAGCGATTGGCTTGTCGAGTTAAATTCAATAATGTTAAAACGGTCTTGGGGCGTAAGTTGCTCTATTGCGAGAATTAGGCTGCGCTTGGCTTGTTTGATGGAGCTTCCACCCATAGAGCCGGATGTATCAATAATGAAGATGATGTCGCGTGCCAGTCGATTTTTTCGAGTGAGTTGAGTGGGCGGTACGAGCATTACCATGGCGTAGTGTTGGCCGTTAATAACTTCTTTAAATAGGGCGGCTGTAGGTGCGTTGCTATTGCTGGGCTCCCATTGCAAAACAAAGTCTCTATCCATGGTTTCTTTTTTATGGCGCAGGGTAATGCTGTGTTTTTCATTTTCTTTTTTAATCGTAATGTCGTGATACAGCGCATCTATTTGCTTTAGCGGTAAGCCGCTGTTAAGTACGATATCGAGAGTAAATGAGTTGATGTTCGGCGTGCTACTGGCGGTTTGCGACCATCCCGACGGGCTGATTGAATAGTCTAGGGCAGCTAGTGATGGTTCAGCCTCGGTGGAGGGGGTGTTACTACTGGGGTTGTAGCGAGGTGTTATTGTTGTGGGCAGGCGCCATTCAAAAGTTCCTTGCTGGTAATTGATGGGCTGTAGGTAGCGCAGGGTGATGCGTATGGTTTCGTGCGGTGCAATATTGGCGACATGCTGTGAAAATAGGTTTGGGCGCTGTTGCTGCGTTAGCGCGGCACTTTTACCGGCTTTTTTAGCCTCGCGATACATTTTTTTCGCTATTTCTTTTTCGTGGATTTTCCCTTCGATGATGCGCTCGCCAATGCGCATTGTCATCTGGTTGACGCTTGCGTTATCGGGCAGTGGAAAACGGTAATGGCCTTCAAGCCATTGCTCTGTAGGGTTGCTGAATTCTTGGGTGTAAATAACCTCGGCGAGTAAACCGTTAATAGTCGCATCAATATGGGTTGTAATATGCGGTGCGTAAAATGTTTCGCCGTCTGTTGGTGAGAATAAAAACTCACCACTTTGAATGGGGTCGGCGGCAGCCATGGCTTTATTTTGAAAGGTGAGGGACGCGCCCAGTAACACAATAATGGCCAATACTAATTGCCCAATAGTGCGGTATCTGCCGTTTTGAGTCTTAGATGAATAAGCTGGATCAATAAATATGGGGTGAAGAAAGCGTTGTGTGGTTCGCATGGGAATAACCTAAGTCGCGATGAGTTAAGGTTATTTCAGCAAATTGATCGGGCAAACTTTGGTATGGAATGGGATGAATAACAGAGCAATTGTGGCGAAATATGGCAGGCATTTAGGCCACCTGTTATTGAGACGGCCTGAGGCGGCGGTACCTAATCAAAAGCACCTAGCTAAAAGTGTGCTCGATGCTTGGAAAGGTGCCGCTTTTAACGTCAGTGACATACTTACTAAGTGCGCTTGGAATATCGGGTGTTTCAAGCAGGAAATTTTTGCTGAATTTCGGCGGCTTGGGTGTAAGCCCTAAAATATCGTTAATCACCAAAACTTGGGCGTCGGTATCTTTGCCAGCGCCAATACCTATCACGGGAATAGATAGGCGTTGTGTGATGCTGTTGGCGAGTTCACAGGGGACGCATTCAAGCACCAGCATGTCGGCCCCGGCGTGCTCTAAAGCAACAGCGTCGGCCATCAATATTTCGGCTTGTTCTTGTGTGCGGCCTTGAACCCTAAAGCCACCGAGTTTATTAACCGATTGCGGTGTTAAGCCTAGGTGGGCGCAAACGGGAATGCCGCGCTCGGCCAGCATAGTGACGGTGGGGGCAAGCCACGCACCGCCTTCAATTTTTACCACGTGAGCACCGGCTTGCATAATACGCATAGCGTTGTGCATGGCTTGATCGGTGGTGGCGTAGGACATAAAAGGCATGTCGCCCAGAATCAGGGATTTTTTGTTGCCGCGCGCTACGGCTTCTACATGGTAAAGCATGTGCTCCATGGTGACGGGGAGGGTTGAATCGTAACCGAGTACCGTCATCCCTAAGCTATCGCCAACCAGAACGGTTTCTACGCCCGACTGTTCGGCCATAGCGGCCATGGGGGCATCGTAGAGGGCAACGCAGGCGAATTTCTCTTGCTGGCCTTTAAGCTTTTGTAGCGTAAGAATTGTAATGGGTTTGATGAGGGGTTCGCTGCAGTAGGCCATGGTGGCATCCTTTAGGGTCGTGCGCCGCGCGCCGGGTAGGGAGATTAAATACCGGCGGGGCAGTAGGGGTTATGAAGTGGGGGTATGTCGGCAGATGCCATGGGTATCGCACTGTTGGGCAAGTTGTGAGATGGTTTTTTGATTCGGTAATATAAGGTCGGGTTGGATGTCGTTTAGCGGCAGTATTACAAAGTTGCGCGCTTCCAGATAGGGGTGCGGAACGGTTAAGCGCTCACTGGTTATGATGTCGTTGTCCCACAGTAATATATCTAAATCGAGCGTGCGCGGCCCCCAATGTTCTTTGCGAACCCGGCGGTGCGATTGCTCTATAGCCTGAAGTGCATCAAGTAACGATAGGGGGGTAAGGCTAGTACTTAGCTTGGCCACGCCATTGATGTAGTCCGGCTGTGCGGGCCCTACAGCAACACTTTGGTACCAGGACGAGCATGAGACGACTTGAGTCTGTGGAATTTCATTCAGCTCAACAATGGCCGTGCTCACTTGTTGCAGTGGCGACTCCAAGTTGCTACCCAGGCCAATGTAGGCTGTGTGCATCATTCCGCGGGCGGAGCCTTTTTAGGGCGTCGGCGGCGAGGGCGCTTTTGGGTGTCGTTGGGTGTTTGTTCTTTGAGGGCTTCAAGTAGCTCCAGCTGGCGAGCTTCATCAACATCTTGAAATTCAGTCCACCACCGGCCTGCACCGTTGTGATTCTCGC
>NZ_CEXWTU010000129.1:0-13675 GCF_982758155.1 Marinagarivorans sp.
CAAGCAAGCACCCACAAACCCAAATTCCAGCAACTTATTCCGTGCCCGCCCCTTATTTAGGAAAGCCATTATGTTCACAAGAAAACATCACAGCCACAAAACCGTGGCGGTATTGGCCGCAAGCAGTTTACTGGTTGCGTGTACCGGAACCGAAGACAATCGCAGCTCATCTGTTACGTCATCTGTTAGCTCACAATCTTCATCCGTGACCGTATCTTCAGTTAGCAGCAGCTCAGTGAATAGCTCACCCGTAAGCTCGGCGCCAGCACAAAGTAGTATGCCCGCCAGCACCGCGGGATCATCCAGCTTAAATAGCCACTCAAGCCAAAATACTGTTAATGCTTTCACCCTGCGCGAAGCCGAAGACTACAATGCCGACAACAGTATTATGCTGGTGGACGGAGGCGAAGCCGTAGGCTACTTTGATACAGGCTCTTTTTTGGCCTATAACAATATACAATTTGGAACGGTTCCCGCATTAAGCATTGAATTAGACATCGCAAAAAAAGAATCCGGCGGCGAAATAGAAGTGCGCTTAGATGCCCCAGACGGTGAAGTCGCGTGTCGCCTTTCTCCCACCACAACCGGATCCTGGACCGAATACACGCCTCAGCGGGCCAGCTGTTTACCCACCACCGGCGAGCATACAATTTATTTAGTGGGCGCCAGCGGAATGGGTATTGCCAACATTAACGCTTTTCAATTTTTAACCGCCGCTTACGAACCACCCGCTTGCAACACACAAAATAGTGCGCTATTTAATAATGGCATTGAATATTCCGCGTTTAGTCAAAATTTAATTAATGAAGCCTCCGGCATCGCCCCCAGTGGACACTCAGAATCAACCGTCTGGGTACACAATGATTCGGGAGGCTTAAATCGAGTACACGCAGTGGGTATCAACGGCGAGAACGTGGGCATGCTTTACTTACAAGGTGCCACCGCTATTGACTGGGAAGATATGGCCGCGGGGCCGGGGCCCATAGACGGCGAAACTTATTTATACGTTGGTGATATTGGCGATAATAATGCCGTGCGCGATATTAAAACAATTTATCGTTTTATCGAGCCTAATATTAATGCCTTAGGTGCCCCCTTTAATGAAACGGTTACGCAAGTGGATGCTTTACGTTATCGCTACCCAGGCGGTGCCCGTGATGCCGAAGCCTTAATGGTCGACCCCAATACAAAAGACTATTACATAATCTCTAAGCGTGAAAGCCAAGTGCGCATTTATGTATCCCGATATCCGCAGCCCGTTAACGAGGTAACGACACTCGAATACTTAGGTGCTATAGCTTTAACGTCGATTACAGCAGGTGATATATCGCCCAACGGAAACGAGATATTACTGAAGGATTATGGTTCAATTTATTATTGGCAAAGGCGCCCCGAGGAATCGATCGCGCAAGCACTTTTACGCCCAGCTTTACAAGTGCCTTACAATATCGCAGAACCCCAAGGCGAAGCCATTAGCTTTACCGCATCAGCAAAAGGGTATTACACCGTCAGTGAAGAGTCTGGAAACGGCTACCGTGCGCACTTAGCTTACTATGCACAACAGTGCCAGCAATAAGAATAGGCGATATTTGTACCCACGAAGCCTTGAGCAAATACAGATTCAAGGCTTCTCGGTTTGACCGGTGATTGAAAAACATCTTGGATTAAAAAGAACCGGACATTACCTGTGGAATATACCACTCGCCTTTTTCAAGGTTTACACCGCCGTGCATTTCTTCAATAACAACCCGGTCAATAACCTGTAAACCCTGCGTGGCCATATGTTCGAACGTATCAACACCGTTATTGGGGAAGTTAGCCCGCGTGCGATGAATATTAAAACGGTTGGAAAAGTGTTGCTCAAAAATATTCTCCAAGGCTGTTTTACCTAGCATAAACCCCAACAAGCCACCCCATGTTGCCGCGGGGTTATCGGAATCCCACCCCATTAACACAGCCAACTTTACGGTTTCTTTAAAATCGCCAGCACCGTAAAACAAACTAATTAAGCTTGCACCAAAGTTAATGCCTGCCGCAAAACAGCCGTTGCAATAAAGTCCGCGCGCTGTAATGTCATAACCATCAGCTTGTTCCACCTGATACCGCTGGTAAAGCCCATCACGCACAACCTCCCACGCCTGCCCCTTGTCATATTCCGCCTTTACATAATCATACATAGCAGCACTATAGCTACCGCTAGGCAAATGCTGACGTGCTTGCTCTGCCATCACCATAATTGTCTGTTGTGCATTTATTGTTATATCGTTTATAGCGGCAAGTGAATACATAATCACATAAAACTCTGCCGCTAAAGCCGCCTCCCCCCGCCCCGCTGTGCGAATAGGGAGGTGCGCCATAGCTAACGCCACCTTGGGCTGGGTTGGTGCAAATAGGCCAAATATTTCAGTCGTTAATTGCGCATCAATCATATCGGTATCGGGATTATTGATGGGATCACTGGTTGCTGGTGGCACCATGCCTTGCTGCATTAAATCGTAAGCACGCTGATTAGACACCCATAAGTAATTTTCGGGTTTGCCGGTATCATCAGTAAAGGGTGTCGTTTCATCGCTATAAATGTGTTTTAACCAGCCGACCCGAATTTGTTCTGGCGTTAATACGCTGGTGTTATTTTGTAACAGTAAGTACTGATACATATATTCAATATCCGTATCGTCATCTGCCCCCCAAATGCCACCTGGTTTTTCATACACCCAATCAATGGTTGACGATAAATCACTCGGAACGCCCTGCCCCCAAATACTGGCTTGGTCCGGTTTGCCCCAATCGTGCCGTGTATAAAACTGACCATGAAGCCCCTCACCGCCAACTTTATCCATTTCCGTCACTAAACCGGTCCAGTTCGCAATGCATTGCCCCAACCAAAAACCCATCAATTTTTCATGATAAGCATTTCGATCAATAACCACATCTGTGGGTTTTGGGCGGTATTGCGCATACTCTAAATTAGGATTTTCGGCCAATATCGGCAAAACTACCGGGCCATTTAAAACATGCGTAAAACCACCGCAGCGCAAATAGAGCATAGCGCTCAAGGCTAACGAACAAGGCATTAAAATAAGCAAAAGTACAAACCAATTTCGACCAGCAATAAGGGCCATAGATAAACCATAAGTAAATAAGTTGATTGGTAAATAATAAAGCTGAAGAACAAGAAAGGCGTGCCACTAAAAGAGTAAATAGTGCCGATATGCGATAAATAAGTATCACTTTGCGTTGCGGTACTCCAAGTCGAATACGACTACACCCATTGCGCTAAAAAGTAGAAATGTGAAATTACCGAGGAGCATAATATCGAGGAGAAGTTTCGAGCCTGTTTTCTCACGTTTGAAGGGGCGCATGCCGCGGCATGTAACGCTTTGAGCAACGCTATTGAGGAAACAGGTGGCAAGTATTATTGGATAAAGTATTTTTTCTCGGCCCTAATGCCATACTCCAAATACTGCTACAATTAAACACTAAGTTTAGCCGTATAAGCCAGCGTACCTTCAACTAGCCACCCACGTTTTAATCAGAAAAACTACTGCAGGGCCGTATAAACTTCGCTATAGCGCATGGCCTCAGCCACTCCAAACCCAGATACCGTTTTGGCTTTTGTCCGTGTGAATACCGGCACATTAATACCCACCAAAAAGCGTGTTATCAAATCGAGGGAAGGCGTAGGTTCGCCCTTAGCGATAAGGTGCTCATTGAGTGCCTGCGCGGTATGTTTTAGCGCCGTTATATCCACCAAGCCTTCTGCTGGTTGCGCAAAGATTACGCCCTGCCCTTTACAAACACTGCAATGGCCGCACTGTTGTGGCGCTTTTTGATCATCAAAATATTTAGCAAGGCCATAGCTTAAGCAATTTTTTGATTGCAAAAAACGTAACATTAGACCAATACGTTTTATTTCACTTTGCTCGTGTTGCTTGAAATGCTGCGCTAAACGGCTTGCAAGGCCTTCGTCCAGTACGTGGTTATTAACGGCAAACACCTCTAGCGCACCAGAGGGTTTTAGCTCTATCCAACCTTTATCTTTAAAATAGTCTAAGGCCGTAATCACCCGCTTGCGGTCGCCCCCAGTGTAAGTGTTATAAACAGCATCAAAATCCACGACACCCCAAGTTCGTTTAAATTGAATATTATTTAACAAGCACTCAACAAAATTTCGGCGTTCGCCCTCAAAGGCGGCCAAAATGGTGTTTTGGTCACACAACAATTTAACTGAATATTCTGCACTGTAAGTATAAAGCGGAGTTATTACGCCTTGAATTTCGAGTTGCACTAATAGGGTTTTAAGCGTTAGCTGGCGAATATTCGATGCACTCGATAACGCATAAAGCTGCATTTCCCACTGGCCATTATCCTGATCTTGAGTAATGTGATTAAGCACCGTTTCAATACCGGCTTGCTCTGGCGTATCACCATAAACAAAATTCTCAATCGTATTCAGCGAATCCAAATTGCCTAATACAAAACAGTCAGAAGCTAAGCCATCGCGGCCAGCACGGCCAATTTCTTGGCTGTAGTTTTCGATTGATTTAGGTAAATCGTAATGCACAACATAACGAATATCGGCTTTATCGACGCCCATACCAAAGGCAATGGTCGCCACCACCAACGGGAGTTCGCCCCGCATAAAACCTTCTTGAATACGAGCGCGGTCTTCGTTTTTCATACCGGCATGGTAAGCGCTGGCGTTAATGCCCGCTTGCTGCAAGTAGCTAGCCACCCGCTCGGCGGTGTGCTGTAAGGTAACGTAGACGATGCCGCCAGCGCCATTGTAATGATTAACCAAGTTTTTCAACTCGGTATTTTTTGTGTTTTCGGCCACCGCTAAAACATGCAAATTTAAATTACTGCGGTAAAAGCCTGTTTGAATAATTGCATCATCCGCAATATTAAATTTTGCTGCCATATCCAACTTAACTTTTTTGGTGGCGGTAGCGGTTAACAGCAACGTTTGCGGGATATCCAGCGCCTGTTTATAGCGCGGCAGCTTTAAATAATCAGGCCTAAAGTTGTGCCCCCATTCAGAAATACAATGCGCCTCATCCACCACCAACAGTGATATTGCCACGCCCTCCATCAGCATTCGAAAGCGCTCGTTCTTAAAACGCTCTACCGACACCATCAATATTTTCAGCTTATTGGCTTTTATATCGGCCACTACTTGGCGGTACTCATCGTAGCTGAGTGTGGAATCTAAGCTGGCAGCAGGAATATTGTGCGCCCTTAAAAAATCCAACTGATCTTTCATTAACGCCAATAACGGCGACACTACCAAGGTTAAATACGGCAACTGCATGGCACTAAATTGATAACACAACGACTTACCCGAACCCGTCGGGAATATAGCCAACGCAGAATCACCGGCAAGTATGTGGCCAATAGCCTCTTGCTGACCTTCACGAAAACCATCAAAGCCAAATTGGGATTTTAAAACGGCATCTAAAGAGGTAGTAGGCATAATTTTGTCTTTTGAAGTGGGTGCGCAAGTTTTGGGAGCTTGATGTTGGAGCGGCTAAATCGCTGGTAGCTAACGAATAAGTAACCAGTATAGAGTATCAACAGTGATTAAGAGCGGCAACGCAAGGCAGCTTGATCTGCCCCACTACAGCCGGGTGATGGCAAGCTGAATATTCATGCGCGCCTGCGCTTCCAATTCAGTAAAAAAAGGTTCATTAATAAAAATCTTCTCACGCGCTAAAAAGCCATTAAGTACCTCGGCTCGTTTTTTCCGGTAGATAAACCAAGGTACAGCACGGTATTCACGCCGGATATTAATCTCGAACTGTTCATACACAGCTGAGCGGCTACCCAGAATAGAAAGGTCGATATCCACCAAAAAAGCCGCATCCGGCGTGCGAGTAGGTACGTTGTGCTCAGTGGCCACAATTAAATCGTAAACGCGCTTAACGGCAGCATCGCCAACACCATTATCCACTAAAAATTCGCACGCCCACTGCGCACTTTTTCGCTCGTTGTCATTTGCAAATACCTTATAAACAGCATCGTGAAACCAAAGCGCCAACTCCACTTCGCGAGGGTGAGTAAGGTTATTAGTAATACGAGTAAGGTGTGCCAAGCAGGCCTTAATGTGGTGAGTATTGTGATAATGACGGCTAGATTGCGAATACGCTTTTTCGAGCTGTTGTAATACATGCAGATTCTCACCAAAACCCCAAGCATCCATTAGTTTGAGCCAGCGTACTTTATTCATTCTATTCAGCGCCTCTAACTTTCATGATTCGTAGAATACAAAAAAGCCGAGCATAGCTCGGCTTCCTAAAAACTCACAACCCCTAAAAACTACACCTCAAACGGGTGCCTTAGGATAATAGTCTCTACGCGATCTGGCCCTGTAGAAACAATATCTACTGGCGTGCCGGTTAATTCTTCTAAGCGCTTAATGTAGTTGCGTGCTGTTTGCGGTAAACCATTAATGTCTTGCACACCAAAGGTGGTTTCGCTCCAGCCGGGCATGGTTTCGTATACGGGTTGTACGTCTTCCCAGCCTTGTGCATCACAAGGAATACCCACTTCTTCGCCTTGCTTGTTTTTATAGCCTATACAAATTTTAACTTCTTTTAGGCCATCTAAAACATCGAGCTTGGTTAAGCACATACCGCTAATACTGTTAATACGCACGGCGTGGCGCACGGCGATGGCGTCGAACCAACCGGTGCGGCGTTTACGGCCGGTGGTGGCGCCGAATTCGTGGCCTTTAACACCTAAGTGCTCGCCTACTTCACAATCGAGTTCGGTAGGGAATGGGCCAGAACCTACACGGGTGGTGTAGGCTTTGGTAATACCCAATACGTAATCTAGGTACAACGGACCAAACCCACTGCCCGTGGCAACGCCGCCGGCGGTAGTGTTGGACGATGTTACATAAGGGTATGTGCCATGGTCGATATCTAACAAAGAACCTTGCGCACCTTCGAATAAAATGTTCTCGCCATTGGCGCGGGCGGTGTGCAGCATGTCGGTTACATCGGCGATCATGGGGCGCATTTCTTCGGCCAAGCGGAAGGCTTCGGCTAAAGTTGTGTCGTAATCTACGGCCTCTACACCAAAATAATTGGTTAATACAAAGTTGTGATATTCCATCACTTCTTTGAGTTTTTCGGCGAAGCTTTCTTTATCCAGCAAATCACCTAAGCGTAAACCACGACGGGCGACTTTATCTTCGTAGGCGGGGCCAATGCCACGGCCTGTTGTACCGAGTTTATCGGCACCGCGGGCAATTTCACGGGCCTGGTCTAGGGCTACGTGATACGGCAAAATTAAAGGACACGCAGGCGATAAACGTAAACGTTCACGCACAGGTACGTTATTTTCTTCGAGTTCGGCAATTTCTTTCATTAACGCGTCGGGCGCTAACACAACACCGTTACCGATAACGCAGGTTACGCCATCGTGCAAAATACCCGACGGGATAAGATGTAATATGGTTGTCTTGCCTTCGATAACCAAGGTATGCCCCGCATTGTGGCCTCCCTGAAATCGTGCAACGTATTTAACTTGCTCGGTTAGCAAATCAACGATTTTGCCTTTTCCCTCGTCGCCCCATTGGGTTCCGAGAACAACAACATTTTTGCCCATGAAATACTGCGCTCTGTTTGTGTTAAAGAATTAGGTGAATATAAAAATTTTCTACAATGCTTTTACTTCAAAAACCCCGTCGCGCTCGACTAAACTGCGATCGCAGGTTTGATAATCGTTCGGAACTGTTTGCCAATGAGCGCCGCATACCACGCGCTCGCCGGCATCGCGTAAACGCTCGACTGCCTGCCACTGTGCAGGATGGGTGGAATGCGGAGCAAATATGCCCGTCGGTAAATCGCAAGAAGGTTGCGATAGACGCTTTAAGGGCACTAAATTAACACTAAAGCCTGTGGCCGAGCGTGCACGGCCAAAGACTTCGCCGATATGGTCGTAACGCCCGCCGGTGGCGATAGCTTCGCCAGCACCTGCGGCAAAAGCAGCAAAGACTATACCTGTGTGGTAGTTGTAACCGCGCAGTTCGCTTAAATCGAAATAGAGATGGGCTTGCGGGTAACGCTCGGATAAGGTTTCGGCCAGTACA
Organism: Marinagarivorans sp.; assembly: GCF_982758155.1. NCBI lineage: Bacteria > Pseudomonadati > Pseudomonadota > Gammaproteobacteria > Cellvibrionales > Cellvibrionaceae > Marinagarivorans > Marinagarivorans sp. The sequence continues at coordinate 8,096 of NZ_CEXWTU010000129.1, forward strand.
ACCAGTTCATCAAGCGCCTTACGCACAGCCGTGGGTGCGTTTGCAAATACGGCCTTGGCATCGTGCAGTACATTGGTGGCACCGGCCAATTTAGGCAGTGCCTTTAACCAAAGCGCCGCTGGCGAGCCCGCCAAATTGCGATCGACCCATGCGTTAATATCCGCCATAGCCTTGGCTTGTAATAATTCAAAAAAGGCTTTTTCTTGGCTGGGTGTAAGTTGCGCCTCGGCCGCGAGTGCGCGAAAAATGCCCACGTGCCCCAAATCGATATGTAAGTCGTTTAGGTCGGCTTCTTTAAGGGTACTTAAAAGTAATGAAACCACTTCGATATCGGCTTCGATACTGTCGTCACCAAACATCTCCACGCCCATTTGCAAAGGGTTGCGGCTAGCAAGCGCGCTTTTGGGGCGGGTGTAAAGTACGTGACCGGCATAACACAAACGGTTAATACCTTCGCGTCGCAAGCTGTGCGCATCAATACGGGCTGCCTGCGGGGTGATGTCGGCACGAATGCCTAAAGTGCGACCGCTGAGTTGGTCTGTTACTTTAAAGGTTTGTAGGTCGAGGTCTTGCCCCAAGCCAATCAATAGTGAATCGGTAAACTCGACCATTGAGGGAATGATGAGGTCGTAACCCCAACGCTGAAATAAATCCAACACGCGACGGCGCAAGGCTTCTATGTGTTCCGCCTCTTCGGGCAGCACTTCTTCGATGCCATCAGGCAACATCCAGCGATCAACTTGATTCATGGTGTGTTGTTCTAGTTAGGTTCTATTTCAGTAAAAATAATAATCCAGCGCCGAGTAGCATGCTAACTAAACCGACGATGCGTAATTCGCGATCATTCACGGCTGCCAACTTTACGACTAAACCACGCCAGCGCCCAGGGTACAGAAACGGCACTATGCCTTCTAAAATCAATACCAGGCAGATGGCTTGTAACAGTGTGTCTAACATTGAAGCTCTTTAGTCGTTGCGCTCGTTACGCCGTGTTTTTAGCTGCAGAAGTACTCCTAAGAGCAATAACTGCCACCGTGCCGATATAACTGGCACAAAAAAACCGAGCTTATCAGGCTCGGTTGCGGCATTTTAGCACCCTTTGCGGCGGGTAAAAACGATTATGACGAAAAAAACATCAGCAAGTGATGTAACTAGCTTGCTGATGCATCGGATTACCTAGCGCAGTGCCTATAAACGCGGGGACAGCTCTATTTTTGAACACCCTTAGCAGCATCGCCATTGGCCGATTTAAAGTAACGGAAGAAGTCGCTTGCGGGATCTACCAGCATCACATCTTGCTTTTGCGCAAAGGTCGCGCGGTAAGCTTCTAAGCTACGTACAAAAGCATAGAACTCTGGGTCTTGCGTGTAAGCCTTGGCGTAGGTATCCGCCGCTTTCGCATCGCCTTCACCCTTTAGCTTTTCGGCATCACGGTAAGCCTTGGCGCGCTCTACACGGGCTTGACGATCAGCATCAGCGCGAGTGATTTTGGCCATCTTTTCACCCTCAGCACGATGCTGAGCAGCCTCTAGCTCTCGCTCGGCACGCATACGTTCAAATACCGGACCACTGACTTCTACCGGCAAGTCGATACGCTTTACGCGCACATCAACCACTTCAATCCCTAAAGACGTATTCGAAAACTTATTCAGCTCGTCTTTAATTGCCAACATTAATTCATCACGCTGACCACTAACCACTTCATGTAAAGAACGCAAAGCGAACTGGTTACGCAACTCTTCATTAATACGCTGGCTTAACAAGCTGCGGGCGCGATCGATTTCACCGTTAGTGGCGGTATAGAATTTTTTCACATCTAGGATGCGCCACTTCGCATAGGAATCGACATCTACTGTCTTTTTCTCGACGGTAAGAATCGGTTCAGCAGGTGCATCTAAGGTCATGAGTCGGCCATCAAACTTTTTGACCGAATCAACAAATGGCACTTTTACGTGTAAACCCGGTGGGATATCAGCATTACTTACGCGACCTAAACGCAGCTCTACGCCACGTTCAAACTCATTGACAATGTAAAGGGAGTTAGCTGCAACAATTATTGCAAGCAACAAGGCCACGAGAGCCATTAACGACTTAGCAGACATTAGCGGCCACTCCTACGGCTAGTACTCGCCGGTAAATCACTCATAATTTCACCTTTAATATGATTGGTGAGCTGCTCTATTTCTTGCCGCGTAAAACCGCGACGGGTGCTGTTAGCGGCTGTAGTCGCGCCTTCTACCAGTTTATCTAAAGGCATGTACATCATGTTATTTCCGCCCTCAACATCAACCATTACCTTGCTGCTGTTAGCCATAACTTCTTGCACGGTTTCGATGTACAAGCGTTCACGCGTTACTTGCGGGGCTTTTTGATACTCACCCAACAACAATTCAAAGCGCTTGGCCTCACCTTCAGCCTTAGCAATCACTTCTTCTTTATAAGCACGGGCTACTTCAATAATCCGCGCCGATTCACCTTCGGCTTCTGGCACTACTCCATTCGAGTAAGTTTGCGCTTCGTTCTGAAAACGCTCTTCATCTTCGCGGGCTTTAATCACATCATCAAACGCGTCTTGTACTTCGCGCGGTGGGTTTGCATCTTCAATGTTGACCTTATCGATCAATATACCCGTGGTGTAATCATTCAAATAGCTTTGCAAACGCTCGCGAATTTCGACCCCAACAGCCGCACGGCCTTCGGTTAACACGTTGTGCATTTTAGTTGAGCCAACCACATGGCGCAGCGCACTATTGGCGGCTTGCTGCAGGCTTTCTTCTGGCGACTTCACGCGCAAAACAAAGTCTTCGGCGTTATCAATGCTGTACTGCACCGAAAGTTTGACATCAACGATGTTCAAATCTTCCGTAAGCATTTTCTCTTGCGTGCTCCACAAGCGAACTCGCGTGACGTTCTCGGTAAACACAGAGTCGATCAACGGTGGGTTCCAGCGCAAGCCAGGGCCTTTGGTTTCAGTGTATAAACCAAAGCGCAAAACCACGGCACGCTCCTGTTCGTTCACCACACCAAAACCTTTACCGGCAAAAACAACCGCGGCAAGAATCAAACCGATAATAATAAACGGGGTAATTGAACCGCCGCCTTTACTGCTACCGCCGCCAAAACCACCACCATTGTTACCGCCTTTTTTCTTGCCGGTAAACATGCCGATAAAGTTGCGCACAATTTCATCAAAATCGGGCGGGCCATCGTTATCGTTGTTGCGGTTACCCCACGGATCTTTCTTACCGTTGTCGTTACCGTTATTTCCAGAGTTGTTTCCTCCAGAATTATTACCCGGTTCATTCCAGGCCATAGTGTTCTCCGTTTTGAGATCGATTAATGTGTTTAGGGCACACCCATGCATGAAATACATTTAGGTGTGCCCTGAGATTCGATGGTTGCTACAGACTATGCGTCTAGCGGCAACCCGGTGGACAGCCAACCCAGTTGTTCGGCATCGAGCGACTCGGCGGCCAGAATACGGTTGAAATCCGCCTCTGGCAATCGCAATGCCAACTCGCAGCGTCCATCATCCAAATAATTTTCGCTTAACACCGCATTTGCGCGGTGAAAACGCGCACGCAAGCTGCCCATCCCACTATTGAGATAAGCGGTGCCCTCGCACATGCGATTACCCACTAACTCACTGATGGCAAGTTGTAATAATTCAAGCCCAGCCTGCTTTTGTGCCGAGAGCCAAACCGCAACCGGTTTACCTTCTTCATTACGGTCAAGGCGCGGCTTCATATCACTCAGCAAGTCAATTTTGTTGTAAACCAACAGCTGCGGAATATCGTTAGCGCCAATTTCAGTCAACACTTTTTGCACTTCATCCATGTTGCGCAAGCGCTCAGGGTCTGCAGCATCAATGGTATGAAGCAATAAATTAGCGCTGGCGGCCTCTTCTAGCGTCGCCCGAAAGGCCTCGACCAGTTTGTGCGGTAAACGACTAATAAAGCCCACAGTATCGGCCAGAATCACAGCGCCTACATCCGCAACTTCGACCCGCCGCATGGTCGGGTCAAGCGTTGCAAACAACTGGTTTTCGGCGTAAACATCGGAGCCTGTAACTGAATTGAAAAGCGTCGATTTACCGGCATTGGTATAACCCACCAAAGAAACGACGGGTATTTCGGCACGGCTGCGAGAGCGCCGACCTTGATCGCGCTGCCGGCGCACTTTGTCCAAGCGCTCTTTAATGCTTTTGATACGTTCGCGCAATAAACGGCGATCGGTTTCGAGCTGTGTTTCACCGGGGCCGCGTAAGCCAATACCGCCTTTTTGGCGCTCTAGGTGAGTCCAGCCGCGAATTAAGCGTGTCGACATATGCTGCAGCTGCGCGAGCTCGACCTGAAGCTTACCTTCATGAGTACGGGCGCGCAGGGCAAATATATCGAGAATAAGCGTAGTCCGATCCAGCACTCTACATTCGAGTACCGCTTCGATGTTGCGCTCTTGGCTGGGACTTAGGGTGTGGTTAAAAAGAACCAAATTGGCCTCGTGCTCATGCACAAGGTTTTTTAGTTCGTCGAGCTTACCAGTGCCCACAAAAAATTTAGCGCTAGGTCTCGAACGCGCGCCAGTTAACATTGCCACTGGGTCAGCCCCAGCAGACAATGCTAACTCTTCAAATTCTCGCGGATCGCTAGCGCCCCTTTCTTCATAGATATCGAGGTGAACTAATATTGCTAACTCACCAGATTCGGGACGATCAAAGAACAATGCAGACCTCGTTACTCAGCGTCGGGAGTTTCTTCGCCGGGCGCATCGGGGTTAATCATAGGCACACGTACTGGGCGCGATGGCACCACAGTCGAAATCGCATGCTTGTAAACCATTTGGCTTACGGTGTTTTTCAACAAAACAACAAACTGGTCAAAGGACTCAACCTGGCCTTGTAGCTTAATACCATTCACCAAATAAATGGAAACGGGTACACGCTCTTTGCGCAGAATGTTGAGGTAAGGGTCTTGTAGACTATGCCCTTTTGACATGAGGCTCTCCTTGTAAGGATTTATAAAAATAATAAACGCAGGAATACTAAGGGCTTTTGGCCATTAACACCTGCAATAAGCTGCGCTATCACTAACTATCTATGCGCAATCGGCGCTGACTACATTATAGGGTTCTAGCGGCTATAAGTTTCAAGGCTTTTGCTAAAATTTCGTCATTACTTAACATTTTCCCTGAATCACTTTGAGTATAGACCCAGCTCAAATCATGCCAACCCCGTAACCATGTTAACTGTCGCTTTGCTAGCTGACGGGTGGCAACAATGCCTTTTTCGATAAACGTGTCACGATCGTAAACACCCGCTAGGTATTCCCATGCCTGCCGGTAACCTACAGCACGCATAGACGGGGTTTCAAGGGTTAGGTCGTCCCGCGCCATCAACCCCGCCATTTCATCTAAAAAGCCGTGATCCAACATTTTATTAAAGCGCAACGCGATACGTTGGTGCAAAACTTTGCGCTCTTGTGGGGCAATAGCCATTTGCACCCACTGGTATTTATCTTGTAAACCCGCCTGCTGCCCGCCCTGCCATCGGCTCATGGGAATACCCGAGCTACGATACACTTC
>NZ_CEXWTU010000130.1:0-13672 GCF_982758155.1 Marinagarivorans sp.
GTATTACACGCTTGGGCTGGAAGGAACGGCCATCATCTGTACATGAGTCCCAAGCGGCGGCAGCGGTTGGGCAAATGGGTTTGATACAAGCTTATGAAGAGGTTTTTTCAAAGTTTGCGATCCCAACGGCGCAGGTGCTGCTGGATCATGATGACTTTTCTAATCGCCAGCGATACTTGAATGCCCGCACCACCTTAAAGACATTGATTGGTTTGGGTGTTGTTCCCATTGTTAATGAAAACGATACTGTCGTCACCGATGAAATTCGTTTTGGTGATAACGATACTTTAGGGGCCTTGGTTGCGAATTGTATCGAGGCCGATACATTGATGATCCTCACTGATCAGATGGGTATGTACGACGCCGATCCACGTAAGCATGCGCTGGCAAAAATTATTCCCGAAACATCTGCCGATAATGAAATGCTGGATGCCATGGCGGGCGGCGGCGGCCTACTTGGCCGTGGCGGTATGGCGACTAAAGTTAAGGCGGCTCGTTTGGCTGCTCGCTCTGGTGCTAATACTGTGATTGTGGGTGGACGCATTGATGACGCAATCACTAAAGTTGTGCGTGGCGATAGTATCGGGACTTTGCTTTATGCGGCTCAGGAGCCGCTCGCAGCGCGAAAAAGTTGGTTGGCGGGACACTTGCAGGCCAAAGGTGAGTTGGTTTTGGATAGCGGTGCTGTTCGAGTGCTACGCGATAAAGGCAAAAGCCTTTTGCCGGTGGGTGTTAAGCGCGTAAGCGGCACTTTTACAAAAGGTGAGCTTCTTATTTGTCGTGATGAGCAGGGGGTTGAAATTGCCCGTGGCTTGGTGAATTACAGTAGCGATGAAGCGCGTAAAATTATTGGCTGTAGTAGCCAGGATATTAGCCGCTTGTTGGGTTATAAAGATTTTGATGAGTTAGTGCATCGAGATAATTTAGTTTTGGTTTAGTCAAAAAATATTCGAGTAGCCCACACGACGCTTTGCGGGTGTGGGCTTTTTTGTTTTGGCAATAAAGCACTGATTATTTAGGGTGCTTATTATTTTTAGGGTGATTTTAATATGGCCACGTTTAAAAAACATATTCACGCCATGAGCGCGTACAAGCCACCTCTTGATGGTCGCGACCCTAAAAGTCATTTGCTGCTAGATTTTAATGAGCGTACATTGCCTGTGTCTATTGATATCACTCAGGCTATGGTCGACTACATTCAGGCCGGTAAACTCCAGATGTACCCGGCTTACGGCGATATTGATCGTGTTATTGCGCAGTATTGCGGTGTTCAGGCTGAGCAGGTGATGATTACCAACGGCTCTGATCAAGGCATCGATTTAATTATTCGAGCCTCTTGCGTGGCGGGTGATGAAGCGATTATTCCCGCCCCAAGTTTTGCAATGTACAGCCAGTGTGCGAAAGTAGAAAATCTTAAAATTGTCGAGCCGCAATATTCGCGTGAAGAGGGTTTCCCTTTGGTTGGGGTGCTCGAGGCCATTACACCGAAGACGCGCATTATTTGTATCGCTAATCCCAATAATCCTAGTGGTACCGGTATTGCGCGTGAAGCTATTGAGCGTATTTTGATGGCGGCGCCCCACGCTACTGTGATGGTTGATGAGTGTTATTTTGAATATTCAGGTTTAACGGTGTGTGATTGGGTTGAGCGTTATACCAATCTTGTGGTTACGCGCACTTTCTCTAAAACGTGGGGTATTCCTGCTTTGCGCTTAGGTTTTGTTGTGAGCTGCAAAGAGAATATACAAGCCTTGTTGAATGTTCGTGGGCCTTACGATATTAATCAGTTGGCTGTCGTCGCTATTCGTGCGGCCTTAGCGAACCCTGAATATACCCATGTCTATGTTCATGAGGTTATGCAGCAAGCGAAGCCTCTATTTGAATCGTTTTTAAGTGATTGCAATATCCCGTTTTGGCCCAGCGATGCCAATTATGTTTGGTGCTTCCCGAAAGACCCGAGTGCAATTAATGCGGCGCTAGTGGCTGCAGGTATTCTTGTTCGGCCTAAAGCTGATGCAGATGGGCAATTGGGTTTAAGGGTGACGATAGGCACTGTTGAACAAACGCAGCGCGCGATTACAGTTATTCAGTCTGTACTTTAGTGGGGCAGCTGAAAGAGACATTTAATTTTATATAAAAGTGGTAACTATGGAAATTATTATTATCTCGCTGGCTTTGCTGGCATTGGTGGGTATTGCGCTCGAAGAAGTTATTCACCTTAATAAAGCGAAAAGCACCTTGTTTCTAGGATGTTTAAGTTGGTGCGTGCTATTTGTGTTTGCTTCAAAGCATGGCGATACGCAGCACATGAAGCACATGCTCGACGAAAACTTGTTGGATATCGCCTCTTTGTGGTTATTCCTGATGGCGACAATGACTTTTGTTGCCTATTTGAATGCGCGCGGGTTGGTTGGTGATGTGGTGAGTCGGATTCTTCCCGGTGAAATGAGCTTAAGGCGGCTGACGCTTTTATTGGCTGTTTTCTCTGTGGTCTTGTCTATGCTGTGCGATAACATTACAGCTACGCTGGTTGCTTTAGGTGTTGTGCAGGCCTTTAAGTTGGAAGTTAAAGAGCGCATTAAGTTGTGTGTGTTAGTGGTATTTGCGGTTAATTCCGGCGGGGTTATTTTAATTACGGGTGATGTTACGACCTTGATGATCTTCAGTGCTGGGCATGTGACGATTAGTGAGCTTTTGGCTTTGTTTATACCTACGTTAATTGGTGTTGCAACGCTAGCGTTTCTCATGACGTTAGGGCGCTCGCGGGTTGTTATTGCTGAGGTGAATACGCATAAAATTGAAACGTTAGATGTTGTGATTGCCGCGCTGTTCTTCTCAACCATTGTTTGCACTATGGTCTTTAATATTTTCTTTGGAATGCCGCCGGTGTTGACCTTCTTGATGGGCTTGTCGGTGATGTTCTTGATTGGTGGGGTGGTCAATAAATATCATCAAGAGGTGCATTTGTTAGAGTACATTCGCCAAATTCAGTTTGATACTTTGATGTTCTTTTTGGGAATACTACTGATTGTTGGCGCTTTAAAAGAGGTGGGCATTTTGGTTTGGGTGACAGACTTCTATTTTGCTGTTGATCCTAATGTTTCCAGTTTTGCTATGGGCGTATTGTCGTCGTTTCTGGATAATGTACCCTTAACCGCTGCCTTGTTGAAAGCTGAGCCAACGCTATCAAACCCACAATGGTTGGCGTTAACCTATGCGGTCGGTGTTGGTGGTTCGCTGTTGGTTATTGGTTCGGCTGCGGGTATTGTTGCGATGAGTAAAATGCGTGAATTAACCTTTATGCAGTATGCCCGCTTTATGCCGCAATTATTGGCGGCATACACGGCGGGTTACGGGGCTACCTTACTGCTTGCGCGTTAATTGCTAATAGCGCCTTCCTTAGTGGCGGCGCTCTATATTCTCGGTATAAAAAGGATGGTTAATCACAATGACATACCCGGCGACACTTTCTTCTTCGGCGCGCATTACGCCTCGCAATATTCTGGCCTTGGCTTGCATTCTTTTATCTTTGGCGATGTTGTATCCCGGCCTGACGCAGCCAATGATGAATCTAACGATTGAAGCGAGCTTGCCGTTATTGGGGAAGATGGAGTTTTACAACAAAACACAAAGTATTATGGAGTCAATTACCTCGTTATTTGAGAGTGGTAATCGTTTAGTCGCTATTTTGATTTTGTTGTTTAGTGTGGTTATTCCAGTGCTTAAGGCCATTTTTTTGTTGTTGGCGTTAGCTTTACCGATTGCGCGTATACGCGATCACTTACATCAGGTGGTGTTGTTGATCGGCAAGTGGTCGATGGCCGATGTTTTTGTTGTGGGTGTCTTTATGGCGTTCCTTGCGGGTAGTGCTCACCCTAGTGTACGTGCAACCCTGCATGATGGCTTTTATTTTTTTACCGCTTACTGTGTGTTATCGATTTTGGGTGCGCAGCTGCTCAAAGTGGTTGACCGGTGTGATCAGTAGTCAAGCTCGAGCTCTTTGGTTTGTGCGTGTTTAATGTTGGAAAGTACATCTTCTAGAGTATTGCTAAGTGAGGCGCTACGGCAGGGTCTTATGCGGCCGCTAGTGAGTTGTGTCTTGAGTTCCTCGTGGTCGATCTCTAAAACTTTTTGTCCTTGTCGAGAAATAAAAATGTACCGTCCTATTTGCTTAATAATGGCGGCAAGCTTACATCGAATTTCCTGATCATCCCTGTTGTAATAAAACCAGTTTCCTTCCTTTAGTATGGAGGTGTATTGAGCTTCTGCTGGGGGGTGGGCGCGCCCACTGATCTGTGCGTTTCGGACCCCTGTTAATCGAAGTTGCTTTTCGATATTCCTGGCGAGGAGTGGAGGCAGGCCTGCAATTGAGGCGTGGCTTGTGAGTTCAATGAACTGTTGAATGGCTTGTTCCCATTGAGTGGAGTGGGTGCCGTAACGGTTGCCTGTTAGTTCAAGTATTCGCAGCCATTCGTATTGAAGCTTCGCTGCCAGAGAGTTCTGCGTGTCTGTATCGAGTAGCAGCGTTTTTATCATGTGCCCGGCTTGTTCTTTAATGCTTGAAAATGTATGTACTTTATTTCTTGAGGGTAGGGTAATGACCTTGCCTGTGTTTGACGTTGTTTGGTTGTCGGTTGCTGGATTGGAGGCTTTAGGGGAGGGGGCGGGCACTACTGCTTCAGTACGTTTTTCGGGCGCGGTGGGTTGGGGTGCTACGCATTGTTTTACAAGGGGAGCCAGTATCATACGTGTTTCGTTTGTTTTTGCTGGGCCCTCTAGTGCTGAGGAGATAAAGTATTTTATGGCCATTTCGGTCTGAGATGACATCTCGTTAGAGTGTGCTGTTCTGTAATGGTGGCAGTGTTGAGCGATGGCTTTAAAGTCCAAAAGTAACTGTTTAAGTGGGTGCTTTGTGTCGTGAGCTAAAAATGCTTCCGGGATTGTTAACGAGCAATTAATAATCGGGAGGGCAATTTTCTTTGCCAGCGCGTGTAGTTTCGTGCCGACTTTATTTTGATTTAGCTCTTCATTGATAAATTGCTTTATCGATTGTATTGCAGCTTCCACGTCTGATATCGATGGTGATGATCGTTCTAGCGCTGGAAAATGTGCATTACTATCAAGGCAGATTTTGGGTTTGGGGAGGTCGCGAGAGAGGGAGTCTGTACTCATTGAAAAGTAACAGCCGCAGAAGCGATTCAATTGTTTATAAAAGCTTTCGGCTAAATGATCAAATTTTTGCTCTATGGCCTCAAGGTAGGGGCTGGGCTCAATGTCACTATTGATGGTGAGTATTTTATCGAGCGTGTCTAAGATGCAATGTTGCGCGAGCGGGTTAGTATTTGGGGTGATCCCGCTGTCTGTCGATAGATTAAGGTATTGGGTGAATTGTGTGACTAAATTTTGAGTGTCTAGGGTGCCGGGGCTTCTCTGTGAGTTGTCCGAAACCTGGGTGAGTGGTGCTTCTAAGCAGCGCTGGAGCCACTCTATAAATTGATTCAGGCTATTGCGTATTTCAAGTTCGCTGGGGAATGCTGTGTTTGGGTGCTGCCTTTGTGACTGCTCCATGAGCGACGGAAAAAAAACTTGGCAGTAATCAAGGATGTCGGGAAGTAATACGCTTTTGTAGATGCTCTGGGATGTCATCAACGGGCTGGCTCATGAAATTATAGTATGCGGCTGTCGCCTATCATGTTAACCAGTGGAGGTTGTGCGTGGCTACATTTTTTTGCGCATTAACTAAGAAATTCATTGGTTTGTGCGCCAATTAAATACTGCAGGGTATTCATTTGGCGCGAGACCCTGCTTACAGTTGGTCTGAGTCGATATCGTAATCGATAATGACGGGGCGGTGGCTCGAAAAGGTTTTGGTTTTATAAGTCGTTGCGTATTCTACTTTGTGTTTTAGCGCTGCGCTAACCACTTGGTAGTCGGTTCTCCAGCCGTCGCCGTCGGCATGATTACCTGATGGCCACCATGAATACTCGTCAGAATCGTTATTGGCTAAACGAAATGCGTCACAATAGCCGACTTGCTTAAAGAGCTGCTGTAGCCAGAGTTTCTCGTGGGGTAAAAAGCCGGCATCATGAACGTGTTCTTGCGCCTTTTCGACATCATTGTTGGTGTGAGCCATTGCCCAGTTACCACAAAAAATGAAGTGCCTGCGTTTGCGTGTCACTTTGTGCATTAGGGCTTGCAGATCATCAAAGAATTGTATTTTTTCTTCTAGTGATTCAGTGGAACTCATAGCGGCAGGTGCGAGAAGAGATCCAATGCTGTGCTGTTCGAAGTCGATTTGCAGGTAGCGGCCTTCCATGTCGACACCGCTACTGAAGCCGAGGCCAAATATTAACGCTTTAGGTTGGTGGCGGGTGTAAATTGCAACACCATTGTAATGCTTTGTGCCGGAGTCAAAAAAGTAAGCGAAGTAGCCATTGGGGTGGAATATATCGTCGTCCAATTCTGGCTCAAGTGCGCGCAAATCCTGTAAGCAGATGACATCTGCATCTTGCTCGGCAATCCATTCATACAGGCCGCGTTGGGCTGCTTGATGTATTCCGTCAACACTCAGAGAGATAATTCGCATTCGGGCCCCCTTGTGTGAGTGCGATTTTGGTTTGTGCGCCTTGTTTGTCGTGGCGGCTGGAGCAGTGTTTATTAACTTTTTAGTATAGGCGGCTGTGTGTAAATGGCCTAATTGCGCGCATTCTACCAAGAGTTGCTCGAGTATGCGTTGTGTTATTGGGGTTATTAGGCCCTTTGGCTAGTGAAAATACATTTTGATGTGTCAGGCTCAGCGTGGGTTCAGGAAAAACGGTAGAATATAGAGTCTACAGAGACTATTTAGAGGAGGCATCCGCAGTATGGAGTCTTATCAGCAACAATTTATCGAGTTAGCTCTCGAAAGCCAGGCCCTAAAATTCGGTGAGTTCACCTTGAAGTCTGGCCGTGTAAGTCCTTACTTTTTCAATGCAGGGCAATTTCAAACCGGTTTGGCTCTTGCTAAGCTTGGGCGTTTTTACGCGCAAGCGCTGGTTGAGTCCGGTGTTCCATTCGATATGATATTCGGGCCGGCTTATAAGGGGATTCCCCTCGCTGTCGCCGCCGCTTCGGCCTTGGCTGATGATTACCAGCTCGACCTTCCTTTTGCCTATAATCGCAAAGAGGTGAAGGCGCATGGTGAGGGCGGTTCGTTAGTCGGGGCACCATTGGCCGGCCGTGTAGCGATTGTCGATGATGTGATAACCGCCGGTACCGCGGTGAGGGAGGTGTTAGCCCTTATTGATGAGGCACAAGCGACGCCTGCAGCCTTGGTTATTGGCTTGAATCGACAGGAGCGTGGTCAAGGTGAGCTTTCGGCTATTGCCGAATTAGAGCAGCAGACGCCGGTAAAGGTAGTGAGCCTTATTAAACTTGATGACATTATGACCTACCTGGAAGATCGTTCGCAGGCTTACCCAGGGGTCTATGAAAAGATTTTGGCGTATCGACAGCAATATGGTGTAAGTGCATGAATACGATAAAGTTGGGCGTTTGTATTTCGGCGTTGGCTGTGAGCTGCTGGGTTGGTGTCGCAGCGGCTCAGGCGCAATATTACCGCTACGTTAATGAAGAGGGCGTAAAGGTGATGGGCCACTCCATTCCCCCAGAGCATGTCAAAAAAGGGTACGAAATAGTGTCCACCAACGGTCGTGTTATTGAGGTTGTCGAGCCGGCCCCAGACCCTGAATTTGTTGAGCAGGAGAGGGCGAAAGCTGAGCTGAAAGCCGAGTATGAGTTATTGGCCCGGCGCTACAGTACAGTACGGGACATAGAGGCTGCAAAGCAACGGAAGCTGGTGCATGTGGATGCAAGCATTGTGTTGGTTAATAGCAGTATTGTAAACATTCAGGAGGAGGTTGACGATATCACGGCGCGTGCAGCTGGATTTGAGCGCGCAGGTAAGGATGTACCTAAAAATATTCTGGATACATTGGCGGCGTTGAATGAAAAACTGGCGGCAACCAGTGCTATTCGGGCCCAGCGAATAGAAGAAAAGAGCATTATCGAAGATCGCTTTGCTAAAGAACTGCAGCTATTTACTCTGGGGGTGGCAAGCTTTTCGGATGGGGCCACAAGTGCTGTTAGCGATGCAGACCAGGGCAAGCCTTGAGATACATCTGCTGTGCAGCGAAACGCCTTACGGGTATTAGCTGGCGGTATTAATAAGCCCAGCTTGTAGGCATAGCCAAGCGCTAGACCAGTTGTCACTCGGTTGAGTTTTAAATTGGCTGCGCACGAAAGCAGCGACTCGGCCTTCCGCACAGGCTTGCGCCAGAGCCACTGTTTCGTTTATAGAAAGGGTATATCGAAGCCCGTTTTCTAGCTCGCTCTTACGCAATACTTGGCGCATTTCTGTGCTGAGTCGATCAAAAAATTGTCGAATTCGTGTGTGTAGGCGATCTCGCTCCCCGCTTATGGCATCTCCCGTTAATAGGCGGGTGATACCTGGGTTGCGCTCACAAAATACTAGGTAAACAAGTGTAATGCGTTCGATTTTCTCGGGCGCGCTTATGGTATCGCTGGCAATCGTACTGGCGCGGCTAAGAATGGCTGACTCTGCAAAATCGATAAGCCCTTCAAACATTTTTGTTTTGCTGGGGAAGTGTCGGTAAAGTGCAGCTTCGGATACGCCCACACTTTTGGCTAGGGCTGCAATACTGATACGGCCCCCTGGGTTGTCCTCAAGCATAAACGCTAGGGTTTCTAGAATTTGCTGTTTGCGATTTTTTTTAGGCTCAGTGGTGGTCATGCGTTATTGGCTCACAGGCTTTTATTTGTGATAAGTGTGCCAACCCCGGCATCGGTAAAAATTTCTAGCAGTACGGCATGGGGCACGCGGCCATCAACGATGTGTGCGCTCGCAACTCCAGATTTCACAGCATCTAATGCGCACTGAATTTTCGGTAGCATGCCACCGTATATGGTGCCGTCTTTAATCAATGCGTCTACGCGCGCGGTGGATAGGCCTGTGAGTACTTCGCCTTGTTTGTCCTGTAGGCCGCCAACATTGGTTAATAACATAAGCTTTTCGGCGAGCATGACTTCGGCAATTTTACCGGCAACAAGATCGGCGTTGATGTTGTAAGAGGCGCCATCTTTACCCACGCCAATCGGTGCGATAACGGGAATGAAATCCCCTTGAACAAGCAGGTCTATCACGCTGCGATCAATGCTCTCAACTTCACCCACGTGGCCGATGTCGATGATTTCAGGCGCTTTCATTTCGGGTGTTTGATGGCTTACTTCCATTTTTCTTGCGCGAATTAATCGCCCGTCTTTGCCTGTTACGCCGATGGCGTGCCCGCCATTATTGTTGATTAAGTTGACGATCTGTTTGTTGACGGAGCCGCCTAATACCATTTCCACGACATCCATGGTGGCGCTATCGGTAACCCGCATGCCGTCGACAAAGCTGGACTCAATGTTTAGCTTGTTGAGAAGTTCGCCAATTTGGGGGCCGCCACCGTGCACGACGATAGGGTTCATGCCGACCAGCTTCATCAAGACCACATCGCGAGCAAAGCTATTTTGAAGCGCTTCGTCAATCATGGCGTTACCGCCAAATTTCACAACAATGGTTTTGTTCGTAAAGCGCTGAATATAAGGGAGGGCCTCGGTGAGAACCATCGCGATTGCATTCGCATTACTGGTGGGCATGGTGTTACCTCGATCCTGAGTGTTCATTGGACACTGATGTATAAACAAAAGTAATAGGGCAAAACATTACCACTTGGGCGTGAGCGCAGTATCGATTTTTCTGAGTTCACGTGTGAGTAAGGCCTTTATGTCGTGTAGCTCTGAGTCGCTTTGAGCCTCGGCGCGCAAGGTTAAGTTGGCCGATGTGTTCGAGGCCCGCACGATACCCCAGCCATAAGGGAAGTCAACCCGAATGCCGTCTAGGGTTGTGATTTTCGCTTCTTTGAAATCGCCGGTTTCGATGAGCGTTTTAACCACTTCGAATTTTTGCGTTTCGTTGGCTGCAACAAGAATCTCTTGGGTGTTGGGGAGCTCTGGAAATTCTTCAAAGATATTATCGAGGGTATCGCCAGCAAGGCTAACTATTTCAGTTAGGCGTGCAGCGACATACATGCCGTCATCAAAGCCGAACCAGCGCTCTTTAATAAAGATGTGGCCCGAATACTCGCCGCCGAGCAGTGCGCCGGTTTCTGTGATTTTGGCCTTCATCGGGGCGTGGCCAGTTTTCCACATGATGGGGCGGCCCCCAAACTGGGTAACGACACGATTAATGCTGCGTGTGCATTTCACATCGTAGATAACATCGGCGCCGGGGTTGCGGGCGAGAATGTCTTTTGCGAATAGCATTAGTAGGCGGTCAGGCCATATGATTTGGCCGCTGTTCGTCACGACGACAAGTCTGTCGCCATCACCGTCGAAAGCGACGCCAAAATCGGCACCTATTTCTGCGACTTTATCAATTAACTGCTTGAGGTTTTCTGGTTTGGTTGGGTCGGGTCCGTGGTTAGGGAAGGTCCCGTCTAGGTCGCAGTTGATGCAAGTGGTTTCGCAGCCAAGTTCTTCGAATAGCTTAGGTGCCACTTTACCCGTTACGCCATTACCGGCATCAATAACTATCGAAACATCCCCTGCGAGGGCAACATCGGCAAAAATAGTATCGATATAATCTGCCGTGACGTCATGACGCTTTTCTTCACCCTTGCCAGAGTAGAAGCGATTCTTTTCAATGCGTTGTCGTATGGCTTGAATGTCTTCTTCTGTGCGAGCGCGCCCTTGCATCACACATTTGAAGCCGTTGAACTCTGGACCGTTGTGGCTTGCCGTTACCATAACGCCTGACTTGCAGCCTTCAAGGGTCTCGGTGGCAAAGTAAACGACGGGGGTGGGCACGGTGCCAATATTAATAACGTTGCAGCCTGTGCTTAAAATGCCGCGCACCAGGTACTCGGTTAAAATTGGGCTATGGGTCCGCGCATCGCGACCGACGATTAGTGATTCTTCGCCGAGGTCTAGCGCTTCGCTGCCAAGAGCTTGCCCAATAAGCTGAGCAGTATCATTGGTTATGTCCGTTTCGACGACGCCGCGAATATCGTAGGCCCTAAAAATGTGCCCCGGAACAATATTTTGTGGTGGGGTTTGCTCTTCCGGTGCCTCTACATCGTCAGGTAGGGAGTCTCCGTTTGGAGCGTCATCAAAACCTAGAAGATCATCATCCTCATCGATATTAATGTCGAGAATATCTGCGTTGAGGCTTGAGTATTCAGCCTCGCTATTGGCGTGTTCTTGGCCGACCTGCCCCATACGTTTATAGGTCTTGGCAATGGCTAAGCGCCGGCGCTCACCTTGGCGGCCTACAAATAACCCCGTTGTTATTGCAACCGTTAGGCCTAGCAGCCAAGTAATGCTGGTGCCAATGGCAAAGATTAGCCAGTTGGTTTGGGTTGATTGGGTCACCTTGTTGGATGGCATGTATTCGATGACCCAAGGTGTCCCTCCCACTTTTTTAGTAAAAAGGGCTGTGCCGCTGGCTTTGCCTGTGCTGTGGAGTCGGTGCTGGCCACTGCTGTAATTTTGAAGGAGGGTCAGCTTGCCTTCTTGCGTTAAGCCGTCAGTCATCGCCTCGAAGGTGCTATTCAGGCTTGACGTTATCAGCAGTGTGCCCACAACCGGTTTGGACGGGTCTGTTGGGATTGGTATTGCGAAATTTAAGCGCCAGCCTTGCTTGAGTTTAACCGCTTCAGGCTCTACAGAAATACGCTCTTCAATTTGTTGAATCATTTCCATTTCAGAGAAGCGCAGTGGGAGTTCGGCATCTAAATTAAGCTTTGCTTTTCCTTTTTGGATGAGGCGTACGCCCTCGGCTTGGAGGAAGTTACTTTTAATGTTTTGACGTATGCTGCGCAGTTCAAGTTGATCTCCTTTGGATAGGGCCTCTTCCAGTTGCGGGCTTTGGCCAAAAAAAGCGACTTTCTTTCGCAGGGTCATGAGGTGTGAATTAACGTTAGACACGGCTTTATCAATATTCTGCTGGGTAAACTCACTCAGCTGGTGCTCTTGCTCTGCAACGACAAGGCTAGACCAGAGGTAGTAGGTTGCGCCGCCGCATAGGAGAGTGGCGGCCAATAGGCAGCCACTCAGCCAGACCTTAACTGGCGAGCTTTTGACATAATCATTCAGCGCTGATGCGGTTTGTGCTGTTTTCACTTTCATGTGTTTTTAAAGGCTCGTCGTGTTAAGTGGCTCGTTTTGAGAAGCTTGAGCAATCAGTTGAATTAATTGTTCAGCGAGCTGGTGTTTTGTTTTGAGAGAAAGGTGCGTGTTCGATATTGCCATGGTGTTTGGCGTTTTACACAGGACGGTCACGGCATTGTGGTCGCTATTGAAGCCAATACGCTTATCAGAAACATCGTTGGCGATCACCATGTCTAACTTCTTGTTATGAAGTTTGTTGGTTGCATAGTTAATCACATCGTGGGTTTCGGCTGCAAAGCCAACGACCCAAGGTCTGGGGGTGAGATTGGCAACATCGGCAATAATATCGGGGTTCTTAATTAGCGATATTTGCATGTGATCTTCAGCCCCCTTTTTAATTTTTTTAGTCGCTACTTGGTTGGGGCGAAAATCGGCCACGGCGGCGGCGCCTATGAATATGTCGGCGCTTTTTGCCGCGCATAGGCTAGCGTCATGCATTTCTAGAGCGCTTGTTATAGCGATGTTTTTCGCGCCGGCAGGAGCGGCTAGTTGTGTGGGGCCGCTAATTAAAGTCACTTTCGCGCCTGCATTCATGGCAGCTTGAGCTAAAGCGTAGCCCATTTTTCCTGAGCTTTCGTTACTTAAGTAGCGTACTGGGTCGATGGCTTCGCGCGTAGGCCCCGCTGTGATCACAACATGCTTTCCTTGCAGTGCTAGGCCATGACTTAAATTCCCGTTGTTAGCCAGTTCCGCTGCCCACTGGATTAGGTGTTGTGTGATTTCTTGAGGTTCGAGCATTCGGCCCAGGCCGTTATCGCCGCAGGCTTGCTCCCCCTCGCCTGGGCCCCAAAGTCGAAAGTGTGGGTAAGCGGCTATTTTCTCAATGTTGGACTGGGTTACGGGGTTGCTCCACATGGCTTGGTTCATTGCTGGCGCCAAAGCAATTGGGGCTGCGGTGGCAAGACATACCGTGGTGAGTAAATCATTGGCGAGCCCGTGAGCGAGTCGTGCAAGGCAGTCTGCCGTGGCGGGCGCTATGACGACAATGTCTGCCCATCGTGCCAGCTCGATATGCCCCATGCCGGCTTCGGCAGTCGTATCCAGTAGGTGTGTGCGCACAGGGTTGCCGGATACGGCTTGAAGAGTCATTGGGGTGATGAACGCTTCGGCGGCAGGCGTCATAACGACTTGAATATTAGCGCCTTGCTTCTTGAGTTGGCGCGTTAATTCGGCGCATTTGTACGCCGCTATACCGCCGGTGATGCCCAAGAGAATATTTTTATTATGGAGATTGCTCATTTGCGCATTGGTGCCCCTGTCAATGGGCAGCTAAGATAGCAAATATGGGCGCTTTTCACCAAAGAAGTTGGCATATTACGGTCGGCTAATGGTCAAAGTGCATCACTAAGGGGCGTGCACGGAATAAGTTGCTGGAATTTGGGTTTTTGGGTGCTTGCTTGAC
>NZ_CEXWTU010000131.1:0-13649 GCF_982758155.1 Marinagarivorans sp.
GGTTGTACTATTGCACACGGTTTTTTAACCTTAGCGCTGCTACCCAAATTAACAGATTCCGTTAATCCCGATAACAACCTTTACCCCGAAGCCCGCATGTTAGTTAACTACGGTTTAAATCGCGTACGCTTCCCTTACCCCGTAAAAGCCGGCTCGCGCGTGCGTGCACGCACAAAACTAATAGACTTAATCCCCTCAAAACGCAGTGTGGATGTGGTAAATGAAATTAGCGTAGAAATCGACGGCAGCCGCCGTTTAGCCTGCGTAGCCGAAACAGTGTTGCGGGTTTATTTTTGAGATTTTTTTTACGGCTGATTACAAAGCAGTATTCGGCACTTTGTAGTGGCGAGGCAATAATAGGTTGCAGTCAAGCGTGTCTGGATCAAGTAAAAATAATTCGGGGCGGGCCGAAGCTTTCCTTTGAGTGCTCAAGAATTAAGACCGCAATATTAGTCGCCACCTTTCACTATTTTTGCTTTATCGTTAGCGCGTTTTGAGTGCGCTAATTATTTATGCATGCCATTCTTTTTTCTTAACAAGTTATAGCGCAGTATTGGGTACAGCGCTATAAGTTGTCGGCCATCCTTATTCTGGCGCGCAAAACAACAGACTCAAGTAATATTCTAGGGCACACTAAAGCTTTGAGGGCAGCTGTGTGGCCAAACAAATCACCACAAGATTATATTTTCTAGAGCTATTAGCTTACTGGCAGGGCCGCGTAACGGCGGGTGCTGTGGCCGAACAATTCGGCCTTTCACGGCAGCAAGGGCAAGCGGCTATGAATGACTACCAAGCCTTAGCCCCTCACAACCTTAGTTTAGGCCCAAAAAAACCGCTAGAGCATAGCCTTAGCGGTTAGTGGCATTGAATATCTCAATTGATTTTATTATAAAAATAGTCGATTAATAACCAAAGCTGCTTAAGACGAGTGCCTGTCCCAGCTATTTGATGTATTCAAGGCACTCTGATAGATAGGAATATAATATAGTGAAAATATTTTCTCTATTAACAGCATTCTCACTGACGATAGGTAGTGCTCATGCTGAAGGCAACCAAGACATAATTGATAATGCCGGCGAGATCTGCAGGACAGCTCTTGATCAAGAATTAGGCAAAACATTTAGCATTATAAAATCGAATAGTACGACAGTGGTATTGGAGGAGTATAAAGGGAGATCATTTCTCTGCGAATATACGGGGTCGGGGCTGACACTATTTAACACCACTAATGATGACAGAGATTTTTTAGCAAGCTATAAAATCGATATGACAAAAAAGGAGATTGTTCTTGAGAGCGAAGATCATAGCGTAGCTATCCCAAGAAAATCGTCAAAGAGAAATTTTGATATCGACGGAAAGCAAAGATTAATAGAGTTAGGAAAAGCTCTATTAATGCTAATAATATTTCTACCCATTTCTTTTGGCTTATGGTTTTCATTTATCACAAAAACAAGAGAATATACTAAAATCTCTAAAACCAAAAAAAATCTTATAAGATTGGTGTTTTTTTCATTAGTTTTATACTGCTCATATTCACTTGTATTTGTTCGATCTACGGATCAGCCTACCCTAAAAAGAACTGGCGTTATGTCAGCAGATCAAGCTAGACGTAAGTGCCTAAACGCTTATGATTACAGAAATATGCCTGATTTAGACACCTTAGTAGTTTCGCCGTGGAGCGGAAGCGCAGATAAAGCGTTCAGAGTCGCATTCCGTTACGAGAAGGCTCGCGGAGGCTTCGGCTGCACAGTCTTCAAGGATGGGCAAATTGAAGTGAATTACAATCCATAGCATCGATCAGTTAACTGATCTACATAGATAGGAAAATTCTAGTGACTAATAATTCGAGTGTTGAGAGTAGTGCAATCGAGGCGGTTATCGAATTCGAAGTGCAGCGACTGTCCTTATCCGACAGGAATTCAGTCCAAGTCGTTAAAGAGAATGGCTATGATGTCCTTTCGGCAGATGGAAGGGCTATTGAGGTGAAAGGAACTGAAGGCGATGAGCTTTCGAAGGGGCTTGTTCTAAATAGTCGTAGGGAGCTTGAGCATTTAGAGGGCGGCGGGTACCTATATAGGGTTTTGAATTGCACTACTACTCCAGAAATTCATATTTTTCAGATTGATGATCTTAGTATTGTCGAAGAGTTTAGAGCTCGAGTAAGGATTAAAAACAGATAGGAAATTTATTATTACTTCAGCTGGCCAATTAGATGTTACCGTATTTTATTACAATAGGGGCGGCATCGAGCTTAAAGAAAACCGAGGTATCTATTGAAACTATATAAGTTCAGATCATTAGATAATATTGAATTTACGTTTGACATTCTACTCAATGAACGACTTTACTGCGCAAACTATAAAGACCTTAATGATCCATTTGAAGGAATTTTTAGAACAACTCGACTTGTAAATTTAGGGTTGGGTCTTGGAATTGGAATTGGCTTAGGCTCAATGATGCAAAGATTAGATAGCGGGACAGGCACTCGCTTTACTTGTGTGGTCTAGATAAGTACACAGGGCAAAACTACGAGCATCGTCGTCAGTGGATAGAAGACCGCTTGTTGTTATTGGCTGAGGTTGACCACTACAACTTCGACATTGTGTTCTCTGGTTGGTATAGAGGACTGTCACTAAACTTATGGCCTAAGTGTACTTCACCGACTACAGTCTATAGAGGAGTTTGCGAACGTGTGCCTATGTGACTAAACTTCTGGCTAAGCTTTAGGCCAAGAAAAACGACTGACAAAGTTGAGAGCCTTAAAGCTATAGCTTTCAATATGTCTTCTTTGGACACCCTGGCAAGTAAGATAAAACATCCATTGCTCAACTTTACAGCGAGTGGCGTATAAATGAGACATTTAAGATTTAAAGCTATACCGTTACTTTTAGCTAGTTTTTTCTGATGTACACATTCAGCGCATTTTCCAGTATAGATGATGCCGGTTTAGGCGCCAAAAATAAGTGCGCATCAGATGATGTCGCAATGAAGCAATGTGAATATTTCGTAAAAGGTTATATCGTCGCCTTACTGAAAATTAATGAAGTAATTGGGTTTAACTCCGATACGTCAGCGTTTGAAAAACGTATTTATGAAACCCGTGTTGGCAAAACACACAGATCTGATCTCTTTGAGAAAGAGCTTAGGGGCGTGTACTGAATAAGTTGCTGGAATTTGGGTTTGTGGGTGCACGCTTAACGAGGCGAAAATATGGCGTAATAGCCGGCTATTGCAAATATTTTTAACGAAGGCAAGCATGCGCCCAAGGATTCAAAAACGGGAAGTTATTTAATGCACGCCCCTAATGCGACCAAAGCAGGGGGGGGGGGCACTATTCAGGAGGGTTTTTGTATGCGTATCGTAAAATGGACAGCCTTGTTGGCAATTTTTTGGCTGCTGCTGTCGGGTATTTACACACCTTTATTACTTAGTTTAGGCGGGGTATCCGTCGTTCTCGTTATGTATATTTTGAAACGTATGGATGCTGTAGATAAGGAACAACAGAGCGTCGGCTTAGGGTTTAACATTATACGGTATTGCCCATGGTTGCTTGGGCAAATCTTTCGCTCCGGCCTTCGCGTTACTCTGCTCATTTGGGGGGCGAAGGGCAAGGCTTCACCGGCGCTGGAAAAAATTGATGTAACGTCGATACCTCAAGGTCGCCGTGCGCTTTATGCAAACTCAATCACGCTAACCCCCGGCACATTATGCGTTGATTTGGACGATAAGACTGTGACAGTGCACGCGCTACAAAAAACATCCATAGCCGAGCTTGAGCAAGGCCATATAGCCAATAAAGTTAAAAAGATTTGGGGTGACAATAAATGACGCAAATGTATGCCGTGGTGTGCGTTGCTATGTTGGTTATTATGGCACTAGCCCTGGCAAGAGCGTTTAGTGCGCCAACGGTGTATGACCGAATACTTGGCGTCAATATGTTTGGCACAAAAACAGTATTATTTATTGCCGCTTTAGGCTATTTAATGGGGCGCCCTGATTTTCTCGATATTGCTATTGTTTATGCCCTTATCAATTTTATAGGCATGGTCGCGGTACTGCGATTTTTTGAATACACCGAACCCATCGATTAATCATATCAATACAGGCTTTAGGCATGCTTTTATTAGACATCGTTAGTAGTATTCTGTTAATTGCCGGAGTGTTTTTAGGGTTGAGTGGCGCCATTGGGCTTTTCAAGTTTCCAGACTTCTTTACCCGCATGCACGCTGCGAGCGTCACAGACTCTGTTGCCACCATATTGATCCTCGCGGGCTTACTTTTACAAACCACTTTTGATTTAAATACGGCCAAGCTAGTGTTTATTCTTGTATTTCTGATGGTTACCAGCCCAACTGCGTCGCACGCGCTTGCAAAATCAGCTCGGCACGGTGGATTGCTCACACCGGCTGAAGTTAAAGACAAGCAACGGGAGTAAATGCAATGGGCGAGCTAATAAATTTGGTGCTATTGGCAATGCTGGCGCTCACCGCTTTACGGATTATTTTCCTTAAGGATTTATTTGCTGTTGTCATGCTGTTTGGTATTTACAGCTTTTTGACAGCCTTGATATTTGTCAATCTGGACGCGGTTGATGTCGCCTTTACTGAGGCGTCGGTTGGAGCCGGTATAGCGACTGTTTTAATGCTGGGGACATTGGCACTTACCGGGCGTAAAGAAAAAGTGAGTTCGCGCTCTTCTGCGTTACCTTTAATTGTTGTTTTCCTCACGGGCGCTGCACTCATATACGGCACGCTAGATATGCCACCTTTTGGCCATCCAGATAACCCCATACATCAACATGTAGCACCGCGTTATATCGAGCAGTCACCAAAGGAGGTGGGACTCCCAAATATGGTAACGTCTGTTTTAGCCAGTTACCGTGGCTTTGATACGCTAGGCGAGACGGTTGTTGTATTTGCTGCACTCATTGCTGTTTTGGCTCTATTGGGTGTGCGCAGAAAAGAAGAAGGTGACGTGCCGGAGTCAGGCTTAATCAGTCACGATGTACTACACGTCGTCGCCAAATTAATCATTCCTCTTATTATTCTTTTTGCATTGTATGTGCAGTTTCATGGGGACTTTGGCCCAGGCGGAGGTTTTCAGGCCGGCGTGATTGCTGCCGCCGCTTTTATTTTATACGCACTTGTTTTTGGTTTGCCCAATGCATTCGCGGTCGTCGGCCCTCTATTTCTACAATTAATGGCATCCTTCGGTGTGTTGCTGTATGCAAGCGTTGGTCTATACAGCATGCACAAAGGCGGCAATTTTCTCGATTACAACAAACTCGCGGCAGATCCAATCGTGGGTCAACACTACGGTATTATCATTATTGAGCTCGGCGTAGGTATTACGGTATTTGCGGTCATGCTGAGCATGTTCTATGCCTTTAGTAGCCAAGCGGAGAGGTCAAATATCCAGTGAATTTTATCCTCGACTATTACAACTACTGGATCGTCGTGTTTTTGATGATGGCCGGTTTCTATATTGTGATATCGGCCAACAACCTTGTTAAGAAGGTTGTGGGTCTTAACGTATTTCAGACCTCCGTCTTTATGCTGTATATCTCCATGGGGAAAGTAAGCGGCGGAACTGCACCTATTGTTGTCGAGGGCGTCACTCACTATTCTAACCCGCTGCCCCATGTGTTGATTCTTACTGCGATTGTTGTGGGGGTCGCGACTACGGCAGTTGGACTTGCGCTTATCGTACGTATCAAGCGCGCTTATGGCACCGTTGAAGAAAATGAGCTTAAAGACAAGGATGACGCCATCTAATGCTTGAACAACACTTGGCTGTATTGCCTATTTTACTGCCGCTAATTGCGGCACCTATTATCATCACTTTAGGGCGTTCACTGCTAGCGTGGAGTTTTGCGACGTTCGTGAGTGCGTTCGCTGTTTTTTTCTCTTGGCAATTATTGTCAACCGTTTTAGCTGAGGGTGTACTCAGTTATTCCGTTGGCGGCTGGCCGCCACCGTGGGGTATCGAGCTACGTGTGGACGCCGTTAACGCCCTAGTTTTATTAATTGTTTCCACACTATCGACGCTCGTATTGCTATACGCAAAGGACAGCATCACAAAAGAAATTAAGCCCGAGAACCAATCGCTATACTACACAGCACACATGCTGTGCCTCGCAGGTTTGTCTGGAATTTTGTTAACTGGAGATGCTTTTAATCTTTTTGTATTCTTAGAAATTTCATCACTGGCGACTTATACCTTAGTGAGCTTGGGGTCTGATCGCCGCTGCTTGACCGCAGCATTTCGCTACCTCGTAATGGGAACGATTGGGGCAACATTTATTTTGATTGGTGTCGGCATGCTTTATATGAAGACTGGCACCCTGAATATGCTCGATTTAGCGAATCGAATGGGTATTTACGATAGTAGCCGCACAATAAATACTGGTCTTGCGTTCATCATGGTGGGGGTGAGTATCAAGCTGGCTCTGTTTCCGTTACACATGTGGCTACCGCCTGCATATACACATGCACCGTCTGCTGTAACGGCATTTTTAGCCAGCACCGCCACCAAGGTTGCCTTTTACGTGATGATTCGTTTTATCTTTACTGTATTCGGTGTAGAGCATGTGTTCAATGAAATGGGGATGGGGCTGATACTCATGGTGCTGGCTGTTGTCGCCATCTTCAAATGCTCATACAGGGCAGCCGTGCAAAGTAATATCAAATCCATGCTGGCCTATAGTAGTGTTGCCCAAATTGGCTACATGATGCTTGGGCTAAGCTTGGTGAGTGTAACGGGGTTAATGGCTAGCATTATCCATATGTTCAACCACGCCTTGATGAAAGGCGCGCTGTTTATGGCGGTGGGCGCTGTTTTTTATCGCGTGGGCTCGGTCGATATCAAGGCTTTCCGTGGCTTAGGCAGGCAGATGCCGCTTACCATGGCTGCATTTACCATCGCAGGCCTGAGCATTATTGGCGTACCGCTGACGGCAGGCTTTATCAGTAAATGGTATTTGGTTTCTGGGGCGCTTGAGCAAAACCAGTGGCACATTGCAGCACTTGTTCTGGCAGGTTCTTTATTGGCTGTGGTCTATATCGGCCGAGTACTGGAGGCTGCCTATTTGCAACAGCCATCTGAATCACAGGCGAAAGCCAAAATCAAAGAGGCTCCCTGGTTAATGCTTGTGCCTATGTGGTTGCTGGTATTAGCCAATATTTATTTTGGTATTGATACTCGCCTGCCTACAGACGCGGCGAGCAGCGCAGCCCAATGGCTCTTTGAGTCTGGCGGAACAATACCCGCTGGTCAGGAGTTACCTCAATGAACCTCTGGCAAGCCGTAGAACCTTCAACGCTCATTAGCCTATCAATCTTAGTGCCCTTTGTGGGTGCCCTGTTGGTAATTGCAACGGGAAAAATGAGCAACCTCAGAGAAGCGGTAACATTGATTACTGCGGTGACGCTGTTCACCCTCATCCTAGCCATTACCGATTACACCCTTCAGGGTGTTGCGATGAGTTTAGAGGTGGTGGAGTTATTTCCCGGCCTTAGTATTAGTTTTGAGGTAGAACCGCTGGGAGTCTTGTTCGCCTTGGTGGCCAGCTTTCTGTGGATTATTACCAGTATCTACGCGATTGGTTATTTGCGTGGGCACAATGAAAATAACCAAACACGTTTTTTTTGTTTTTTTGCGCTGGCCATAAGCTCAGTTATGGCCATTTGCTTCTCCGGCAATTTACTCACACTGTTTATTTTTTACGAAGTACTGACGCTGTCGACTTACCCCCTTGTTACCCACACGGGGAACGAGGCCGCCAAAAAAGGGGGCCGAATTTACCTAGGTATTTTACTTAGCACCTCAATCGCATTTTTGCTTTTTGCCGTGTTAGGCACTTACAGCTTGGCCGGTACGCTAGACTTTCGAGCTGGTGGTATCTTCGATGATTCGCACAGCAAGGTGATCCTCAGTGTATTACTGGTTCTGTTTTGTTATGGCATTGGTAAAGCCGCGATTATGCCTTTCCATCGCTGGCTACCTGCAGCGATGGTGGCCCCCACGCCGGTGAGTGCTTTACTTCACGCGGTAGCCGTTGTGAAAGCTGGAGTCTTTAGTCTATTAAAAGTCGTTATTTATATCTTTGGTTTGGATACGCTGAAAGATCTCGCTACCGCAGATATCATGTTGTATATAGGTACCGCGACAATATTATTGTCATCTTGTATTGCAATGACCAAAGATAATCTTAAAGCCCGCCTCGCGTATTCTACGATCAGCCAGTTGAGTTATATCGTAGTTGGCGCACTACTGGCGTCGCCAGTTGCCAGTGCTGGTGCGGCACTGCACATAGCAACCCATGCTGTTGGCAAAATCACGCTATTCTTTTGTGCCGGTGCAATCATGGTGGCTAGCCACAAAAAGAATATCAGCGATATGGTCGGCTTAGGCAGGCAAATGCCGCTCACCATGGCCGCCTTTACCATTGGCGCCATCAGTATTATTGGTTTGCCACCAATGGCCGGTACCTGGAGTAAATGGTATCTCACCGTCGGTGCTTTAGAAGCTGATAAATTGTTTATTGTGGCTGCGTTGATGATCAGCTCGCTACTAAACATTGCCTACCTATTACCCATTCCCATCAAGGCCTTTTTTAACACTCAGGTTGGGAAACCTAAACCTTGGTCATGGGCCGACACTCAAGAGGCACCACTACCTATGCTAATTGCGCTGGGTGTCACCTCGGCGGGGTGTATTGCCTTGTTTTTCTACCCCCAGCCGTTAATCGATTTAATTAATCTGATTCCAGGTGTTTCTACTCAATTAGAGGCAACTCGCAATTTAAACGGAGAGGGCTAAATGGCTGAACAGCATAATTCTAAAGGCTTCTTCGAAAAGCCAGAAAACATTCGCAAGATGCTAAAGGTTTTCTATGTAATTTGCGGTTTATTAGTCATCGCCGACTTCATTGTGCATCGACATATTTACCACGACTGGGAAAAGATTCCGGCATTCTATGCCCTATATGGTTTTGTAGGATGCGTTGTGTTGGTCATCATCGCCAAAGAAATGCGCAAAATACTGATGCGCGGGGAAGATTACTACGATGAATAGTGTTATTCCCTTTCTGCCGTTGATGCTCGGCGCCATACTGGCAATTTTCCTACGAGGCTGGCTGCGTAATGTACTAATGCTGGCAGCACCCATTGTGGGTGCGTTTAATCTCATGGGTATGGAATACGGCGTATTCTGGTCACTGGAGTTTATGGGCTATACCCTCGAGCCTGTGCGCGTGGACAAGCTGAGTATGATGTTTGGCTACCTCTTCCATCTTGCCTCATTTATTGCCATTGTTTATGCCCTTCACGTTAAAGATACCGTCCAGCATGTTGCGGGGCTTGCTTACGCGGCCAGTGCCGTAGGCGCGGTTTTTGCCGGTGATTTATTAACCCTTTTTATATTTTGGGAGCTGCTTGCATTAACCTCGGTATTTCTCATTTGGGCGCGAAGAACTGACCGGGCATATTCCGCCGGCATTCGCTATCTTATCTTTCAGGTTTTATCGGGTGTTTTATTGCTCGCGGGGCTATTGATTATTGCACAGGCCTACAATAGCTTATTGTTTAATCAGATTTCGTTGCAACATGAAGGGCTAGCGCAAATAGGCTCTTGGCTGATTTTTCTAGCGTTCGGAATCAAAGCGGCTTTTCCGTTTCTGCATAACTGGTTGACTGATGCTTATCCAGAGTCGACACCCACGGGTACCGTTTTCTTAGCTTCGTTCACCACGAAGGTAGCTGTCTATGCTTTTGCCAGAGCTTTTCCTGGTGAGGAAATACTTGTCTGGATTGGCGTCACCATGGCTTGCTTCCCAATCTTCTTTGCCGTTATTGAAAACGATCTACGTCGTGTACTCGCCTACAGCTTAATTAACCAAATCGGTTTTATGATGGTCGGTATTGGTATTGGCACATCGCTAGCGTTAAATGGTGCCGTGGCTCACGCCTTTAATGACGTGATATTTAAAGGCTTGCTCATGATGACAATGGGGGCCGTATTACACATGACAGGGAAAATTAACGGCTCAGAGCTCGGCGGTTTATATAAGAGCATGCCCAAAACTACAGTATTGTGTATCGTGGGTGCGGCATCTATTTCAGCGTTCCCACTTTTCAGCGGCTTTGTTTCCAAGTCTATGATTATGGCGGCAGCGGTGGCCGAGGGTTACGACGTTGTTTGGTTATTATTACTGTTTGCGGCAGCGGGTGTATTCCACCACGCAGGTATTAAAATCCCCTACTTTGCCTTTTTCGCTCATGACTCAGGCATCCGCACTACAGAGCCACCCAAAAACATGCTTATTGCTATGGGGCTGGCAGCCCTTGCGTGTGTGATATTGGGCACCTTTCCTGCGCAAACGGTTTATGCATTATTGCCTTGGGAGCACGACTATCAGCCCTATGACATTACCCACGTTTTAACACAACTGCAGTTACTATTCTTCTCCGCATTGGCCTTTGTGTGGCTGAACTCACGCAATATGTACCCACCGGAATTACCATCGACCAATCTCGATACAGACTGGTTTTATCGCAAGATAGCCCCGGCCTTTATAAAAAAGTTCGCAACTACAGCGTATGGCGCGTATGGACAGTTAGAAAATGCGGTGATCATCTCTGTAAAGCAAATGATTCAGAATTCATACGATGCGAAGTCTGGTAAGCCAAAAGGTTACTTCGCCAAGCTCTGGCCGATTGAGATAATGGTTGTGTGGGTCGCGGTATTGCTTGTCGCTTATTTACTGCTTTATTACCTATCCGGTTTTCTGTAATTACTCAGAGCATGTAGAGGAGGGCGAGCTCCCTATGCGCCAGTCTAGTTGTCACGCCCCTAAGCTTGGATTGTAGTGGTCAACCCATCTGGTCACGTGTTTAGAGTTTTTTTGTAAATATTTTCTTTTTTAGCCGGTGTCAGGCCGTCGTTATGCTGGTGAGGTCTGACGCTATTGTAATAACGTAAAATATAATTGTTAACGGCATGCTTCGTCGACAGCATGTCGGGCCATCCTTTCTTTGGCATGCACTCAGATTTTAAACTACGAAAGAATCGTTCCATTGGGGCATTGTCCCAGCAGTTTCCACGCCGACTCATACTGTGCTTAATGCCGTAGGCCTTTAATTTTTTGCAGTAAGCTTTACTCGTAAAATGACACCCTTGATCTGAATGCAGCATGAGATTGCGCGGTTTGCCACGAGCCGTATAAGCCATATTAAGTGCCTTGATCGTCAGGGCTGAATCTGGGCTGGTCGACAGTGCCCAGCCTACAGGTCGGCGCGCAAAAAAATCTAAAACGACGGCTAAATATGACCACCCATCTCCCGTCCAAATATAAGTCACATCTGTGCACCAGACAAGAATCTGGGACATCCATAACACCGACGAACGGTCTCGCATTAAAAGGGGATTTTGCTATACCTAAATAGGAGCTATTTGTTGGAGTTGATAATGACAAAGCCTAGAAAATTAATAATGTCATTGGATCAAACCGCTTGGTATCACTGTTACGTAAGGGCGGTTCGCCGCGGTTGGCTATTTGGCGAAGATAAGTTAACGGGTAAGGATTATTCGCATCGTAAGGTGTGGGTAACGGATAAACTAGCCGAGTTGGCCGATATTTTTGCGATTGATGTGGCGGCATATGCGGTGATGTCTAATCATTACCATCTTGTGCTGCATATGGATAAGCCTAAGGCCGATGACTGGAGTGATAAGGTTGTAGTTCGCCGTTGGATGAAGTTGTTTAAAGGGCATGATTTAACGCTGAAGATATTGAATAATAAACCGTTAAGCCAAGCTGAGCAGTGGAAGGCCGATGAATTAATCGCTGAATGGCGTAGCCGTTTATGCGATATTAGCTGGTTTATGCGCTGTTTAAACGAGCATATAGCGCGATTAGCGAATGCAGAAGATAAATGTACTGGCCGCTTCTGGGAAGGCCGCTTTAAAAGCCAAGCGTTACTGGATGAGCAGGCGATTATCACGTGCATGGCGTATGTCGATTTAAACCCTGTGCGTGCCGGCATCGCAGCGCTGCCAGAAACGAGTGATTTTACGGCTATTCAGCAGCGTATTCAGTCTTTGAATAAGCCCGCTAAAAAAGGTGAAGATAAAAAGCCCATTAGATTAGCCAAATTCTGTAAGCCACCTAACAATAATCACCTTCCCACAGCTAATGCTGTACATCAAGGTCAGCGTTCTACAGGTGTTATCCCCTTTTATTGGCGCGATTACCTCGAATTAATTGATTGGACGGGGAGGGCAATTCTACCTAATAAGAGCGGTGCTATTGCAATGGCAGAGCCAAAAATACTCCAGCGCTTAGAAATTGATTGTGATGACTGGCTAGATAATATGCCTAGAATTGAAAAAGACTTCCATCACTGCATTGGTCGTGGTGACACCATAAAGCCCTGTGCCGAAAAACTTGAGCAATGTTGGGTTAAAGGGCTGGGGGCTGCCCGGCGGTTGTTCGGCCGTTAATTTATTGCTCAATCTAATTCTGGTTCCTGAAGAGTGTTCGCGCCAATTTAAAATATTGCCGCCTATTTAGTTGGGTGTTTCAGCTGTTTTGCAAAGCTAAAAATCAGCCCAGTAATACCTAATTGTTCAGCCAGACGGCTGATGAATAAGCTCCGGCTATGGGACCAAGTTTTTTAATGTGGATTTTGATGTGGATGTTCCCGAATTTTGCTCTCTTGCCACTATGTTATGAGCCGCCAATCTTTGAATTTACATCCATTTTCTTGTGAAGTATTCGAATTATTTGTATAGGTTTTTCGAGATTGAATTTATAAAATATAATGTGGCTACCTTGCGGAAATTTATGGTACCCATCTTTAATATAATCACAGTTTTTTCCAATAGTGGGAGCCCCTGCAAGTCTATGAAACGCTTCATCGAACTGCTTAATGTAAATGTTGCGTTGTGCGAGTCCCCAGCGATCTTGTGTGAATCTAGCAATGGTAATCAGATCACTCTTAGCTCGTGCGGTTAACGTAAATGAAGTCATACGCTGCTTTCATTATCAAGTTCGTTTATAAGTGCTTCGTAGGAATAATCCGCAATGCCACTGGACTCGCCATCTTCAAGCATTTGCCGGAGTACTGCGAGTTTACTTTCATTGTCCTCAAGCGCCCTCAAGCCGGCGCGTATAACCTCGCTTGCAGAGCTGTAGCGGCCGGTTTCAATCTGGTGAGCTATAAACCCGTCAAAGTGTTCGCCAAGGGTCATACTAGTGTTTTTAGCCATTATAGACCTCCAAAATACCAAGATATACCTAATTATGGTATAGGTCTCATGGTAAAGCAATGAACGATTAGCTGGGACAGGCACTCACTTTAAGTCGTTCTGGTTATTAACTTGATTTTCTTATTGTCTAAATAAAGCAGGGCAGGCACGCGAAAAAGAAAGCGACACTAAGGTCTGTTAAGGATTTTGTTGGTGGGTCAATATTGAACAGAATGCCTCGCCTATATTAAAGAAAGACGCTAATAACCTCAGGCAAATAACTTGGGGGTATTTTTTGGGGCAGTGTAATGAGCGTTCCAGACCCAGTATTACTAAGGGCTACGCCCAGGGCAAACGCATGAAAAGACTATATAATTCAGCATCTTATATAAGACACTCAT
>NZ_CEXWTU010000132.1:0-13406 GCF_982758155.1 Marinagarivorans sp.
TATTGCAAATATTTTTAACGAAGGCAAGCGTGCACCCAGGAATTCAAAAACGGGACGTTAGGGGCGAGGCAATAATAGTTTGTCCAATTAGACGAGGGAGCCTGTTTTCTCAGCAAGGCGCTCGAAGAGGCGCATGCCTAGGCATGTAACGCTTTGAGCAACGCCGTTGAGGAGACAGGAAACAAGTATTATTGGATAAAGTATTTTTTCCTCGGCCCTTATTTAATGCACGCCCCTAAGGGGCTAGATGTTTATTTGCATTCAATTCGCCCCTGACGGGATAAGCGGCGCCCAATACCGTCATTTTTCACCAAAGCCCCATACAAATTATAATGTTACCTATACAATGCGATATAAATAAATTTATGCCGCAACAGAAGTTTTTCTATTAGTGAGTCAGCTATCTATGGCAAAGATCTTAGTATCGTGGGTGGGCAATGCCGATCTTAACGGCCTACCAAATACTGCAAACGGCTTAAAAGGCCCGCTTGATGCCATTTTGTGTGCTGATCACTACGATCACATTTACCTCCTCCATAACCAGCCCCCAACCACCGTTAAACCCCTTTTAGAGGCACTTAAGCAACGGTTTTCCACTGGTGATAAAGTGCATGTAAGCAACGTACATGTAAAAAAAGTTAAGCTATCTAGCCCCATTCACTTTGGCGATATCTACACCGCGCTAGACTCTGTACTAAAAAGTGCCGTTACCAACCACCCTGACCATCAGCTATACATACAGCTAACTTCGGGTACATCCACCATGACGGCAGTATCCATCTTGGTGGGTAAAACCAAGTATCCCGCACGCTTTATTCAGTCATCTATAGAGCAAGGCGTAAAAGAAGAGATTATCCCTTTTGATGTGGCGGCCGACTTCTTACCTACGTTGGCAGAGCGCAATGATTCCCAGCTAGCCCAGCTCATTAATGGCGAGGCCCCAGTAACCGCAGCCTTTGACGACATCATTACACGAAGCGCAGAAGTAAAACGCTTAAAACAGTTGGCCGCTATTCTCGCCGCGCGCGATGTACCGGTGTTGATAATGGGCGAAAGCGGAACCGGTAAAGAGCTATTTGCCACCGCCATAGTCAATGCAAGCCAGCGTAAAGATAAGCCTTTCCTTGCCCTAAACTGTGGCGCCATTCCCGCAGACTTAATTGATGCCACCTTATTTGGCCATACCAAAGGTGCATTCACCGGGGCAACAGAGGCGCGTAAGGGCTACTTTGAGCGTTGCGACGGCGGCACCTTGTTCCTCGATGAGTTCGGCGAGTTACCCTTAGTACAACAGGTTCGTTTACTTAGAGTTCTGCAAGTTGGCTCGTTTACCCCTGTTGGCTCAACCAAAGAGCAGAAAGTAAATGTACGCCTAATCACCGCGACCAATAAAAACCTTATTGAGGAGGTGGTCGCAGGCCGCTTTAGGGAGGATCTATTTTATCGCGTTGCCATTGGCGTATTGCAGCTTCCCCCGTTAAGGCAAAGAACAGAAGATATTGTTGTGTTGGCGGAATCACTGCTAGAAAAGATAAACAGCGAGGCAAGCGCACAGCCAGGCTATAAACATAAAAAACTTTCTGTTAAGGCTAAAAAAATTATCAAAACCTACCCATGGCCGGGTAACGTACGTGAGTTAAATGCCACCTTACTACGCGCGTCACTGTGGGGCGCTGGGGAGTCGATTAGCGAAACAGACATACAGCAAGCGAGCTTTCAAGCGTCTTCTCAAGTGCATAAGCAAAGCAGCAGCTTACTCGTTCAAGAAGTATCGCAAGGGTTTGATATACAGGGTGTAATAGCCGATATCACTACGCATTACATCAAGCAGGCTCTAAAAGAGAGTAGCGGTAGCAAAACCAAAGCGGCAGGGTTGTTGGGCCTAAAGAACTACCAAACGCTTAACAACTGGATGGACAAATACAATATTAAATAGCGTTCATTTTAAACTTGGCACGGGCTTCGCTATAGGTCTAAAGACGAATAGAGAGAGCGCTGTTATGGAAAGAATATTATTTATGCAGTCACAAAACTTTGAGCACCTACGCTCCATATGGCCAGATCTCGCTAACTTGGGAGGGCATGCCGAACAATACACTTTTGAAGATCCGCAAAGCGCTCTTATTAAGCTTCGCTGCTTTTCAGAAAAGCTAGTAGGTATTGTTTATCGTGAATGGCGGCTCCCGCGCTTGCCAAACGAGAAGTTTATCGACCTACTAGAAAACAACAGCTTTTCTTCAGTGGTTGATAGCGCCCTAATTGATAAGCTGCATGCCATTCGCAAAGAGGGCAACAAAGCCGCTCACGAAGGTAAGTTCTCTAATGGCAGCAGTTTATGGCTACTCAAAGAAGCACATATTTTAAGCTGGTGGTTATTACTTACTTTTAAGAAAGATCAAGCAGGTAAACCATCACCGTTTATAGAGCCCAAGCGTGTTGATAAGGTCTCTAGTAAGCAAGCCAAAGCCCTAGAACAGAAGGCGGCAGAGCACCAACAACGCTTTGAACAGGCCATTGAAGAGCTAGAGCAGGCAAAAGAAGCCGAACAAAAGGCCCAGCGCGAAGCAGCCAAGTTACAGCAAGCATTAGACGAGGCCAGTAAACAGAAGTACCAAAAGGCAAGTCAGGTTGCTAAAGGGCTTCTGGAGCTAAACGAAGCGCAAACAAGACGCCGATTAATCGATACAGAACTTCACTCACGCGGCTGGAATATCGACCTAGTGAACGGTGAAAACACCGAAGAAGTGACCCTAGAAGAAAAGGTCGATGAACAACCAACAGCATCAGGCTTTGGCTATGTTGATTACGTATTATGGGATGACAACGATAAACCCTTAGCCGTCATTGAAGCCAAGCGTACGCGAGAAACCGCAGAAAAAGGCCGAGAGCAAGCCAAGCTATATGCCGACGCCCTAGAAAAGAAATACAAGCAGCGCCCCGTCATCTTTTACACCAACGGGCATGACATATACATTTGGGATGATGCTCAAAAGGCGGCACCAAGGAAGCTTTATAGCTATTACAGTAAAGACAGCCTGCAATACCTCATTCGACAGCGTGCTACCCGTAAAGACCTAAATGCTACTCCCATTGATACCGGCATCTCGGGTCGATTGTATCAAATAGAATCCATTACCCGTGTATGCGAGCGTTTTAGTCAGCAGCATCGTAAAGCCTTAGTCGTACAAGCAACGGGTACGGGTAAAACCCGTGTGGCCATTGGTTTAACGAAGCGATTAATTAATGCAGGCTGGGCAAAGCGCGTATTGTTTTTATGCGACCGCAAAGAGCTACGCAAACAGGCGGGTAAGGCTTATAACGAATTCTTAAACGAACCGCTTTACATTGTCGGTAAAAGCAAAAAAGACGACAAGAAAAATGCGCAAATCTATATCGCCACATACCCCGGTATGATGAGCATTATGGAAGAGTTTGATCCCGGCTATTTCGACCTGATCATTGCCGACGAATCTCACCGTTCCATCTACAACATATTTGGTGATATTTTTAAATATTACGATGCCATGCAATTAGGGCTTACCGCAACGCCGGTAGAAATGATCAGCCGTTCAACCAGTCAGTTATTTGGTTGTGACTACAAAATGCCAACGGCGAACTACCCCTTAGAGCAAGCCATTGAAGAGGGCAATCTTGTGCCCTTTAAAGTCATAACCCATACCACCAAATTCTTACGTGAAGGCATAAAAGCCAAAAGCCTAAGTGATGCGCAAATTGCGGAGTTAGAAGATCAAGGGTTCGACCCCAACGAACTCGATTTCGATGCTAAAAGCATCGACAAAGCCGTACATAACAAAGACACCAATCGCGCGATAATCCGTAACCTAATGGAAAATGGTTTGCGCATGGCCGATGGTCAAACCCTGGGTAAAACCATCGTCTTTGCGCGTAATATTGCTCATGCAGAACTTATTGCAGAACTGTTTATCGAAATGTACCCCAGCTATGGCGGCAACTTCTGCCGTGTGATTCACTCAAAATACGGACGAGCCGAAGAACTGATTGATAGCTTTAAAGAAACTGAAGGTAAAGACAGCGAAGTCACCATAGCCGTATCAGTGGATATGCTCGATACCGGTATCGATGTACCCGAAGCGCTGAACTTGGTATTCGCCAAGCCGGTTAAATCGAAAGTGAAGTTTTGGCAGATGGTGGGGCGCGGCACACGCTTGTGTGAAAACCTATTCGGCCCAGGCGTAGACAAAAGTAAATTTGTTATCTTTGACCACTGGGGCAACTTTGACTATTTCGAACTTGACCCCGAAGAGGAAGAGCAGCGTCAATCCAAATCGCTTAGTGAAAAACTCTTTGAGGCCCGTTTAACGTTTGCAGAAGAAGCGCTTAAACGTGGCGAGATGGACGCCTTCGGTAAAATGGTAGTTTTGTTAAAGCAAGATATCGACAGCCTAAATAACGACACCATTGCCGTAAAAGATAAATGGAAGCTAAAACAAGAGCTAAGCCAAATCGATGTATTGCATCAGTTTACCCCAGCGACCAAAAACAAATTGATAAACGATATGGCGCCGCTCATGCAATGGCGAAATATCAAAGGTCAAACCGAAGCGTTAAAGCTTGATCTAAATATGGTCAATGTTCAGCAAGCTAAACTTACCAAGCCAGAGCTATCTAAATCAGAAGAGTTACCCGCACTGCAAATGGAAGTGGAGCAAAAAGTGCGTAGTTTATCTATGCATTTAAACCAAGTGCGCAGTAAAGCTAAATTTATCAGTCAGATTCAACAGCCTGATTTCTGGCAGACCGCAAGCTTTGATGACATAGAAATCCAGCGGCAAAACTTAAGAGAAGTCATACACCTGCGTGATAAAGGCGGTATTGTGCCCCCGCAAAAAACCACTGTATACGATATAAAAGAAGATGCTGCCGAATACAAAGTTAGCGAACGAAAAACCAATATTCGTACCGTTGATTATGAAATCTATCGTCAAGAGGTCGAGAAAACCCTAGCGCCGCTATTCGATAAAAACCCCGTATTGCAAAAGATACGCGCCGGTGAGCCAGTCACTCAAAATGAATTAGCCACGCTTAACTCATTGGTTCACACCCAAAACCCCAATATCGATTTAGCCGTATTGGCAGAGTTCTACCCCGAATCTTCCGCCAGTGTCGATAAACTGTTACGTACGATTGTGGGCCTAGATACACAAGAAATAGAAAAGCAGTTTACTCAATTTGTGCAAACGCATCATATAAACCTCAATGCCTTACAGCAGCGTTTTATCGGTTTATTAAAAAGTGAAATCTGCCGCAAAGGGGAAATGCAAGTGGCAGACCTATACGAGCAACCATTTATTAGTTTGCATCAAGACGGCATAGACGGCCTGTTTAAAGATGAACAAGCCCACCTTATCGCAAAGTTTGTTGCAGGCTTTACCGTAGAAATGAAAAACAAATCGCAATCTGTACAAGTAACAGAAAACGAATAGCTAAACCGATTAAGAACAAATCTAATTAAGAGCAAGCCCAATTAAAAGTTAACCTGATTGTAAGTTAACCGAACTTGCAATGACTACGATATAAAGAGACACCATGATCACAGGCAGTTTAAAAAGCAGTATCGACAAACTATGGGAAGAGTTTTGGACGGGCGGCGTGACAAACCCGCTTACCGTCATCGAGCAAATCACCTTCCTCATGTACGCCCGTTTATTAGATATGAATGAAACCAGCGACGAGAAAAAAGCGCAGCGTACTGGCAAAAGCGTTAACCGCCGTTTTAACGACGAGCAACAGCATATTCGTTGGCAAAACTTGCGGCACATAGAATCCGCCGATGCCTTGTTGGTTACTGTGCGAGATGAACTGTTCCCGTACTTTAAGCAAACCAGCGGCGAAGGTTCACTGTTTGCCGAGTTTATGAAAGACGCCCAGCTAATGGTGCAAAAACCCTCGTTATTGCGCAAAGCCATCGATATGGTCAACGAGCTACCGCTTACGCAAGGCGATACCAAAGGCGACCTCTATGAATACCTGCTTAGTAAGCTCACAACGGCGGGCATTAACGGCCAGTTCCGTACGCCACGGCACATCATTCGCGCCATTATTGAATTGATGAACCCCAACGCGACCGACCGCATATGCGACCCCGCGTGTGGCACAGCCGGTTTTCTAAGCACCACCTACGAATTCATATTAGAAAAATACAGTTCGGCAGAAGGCACAATCAAAGAGCCAGTAGTCGATGAAAATGGCACACCCATATTAGGTGAAGACGGCAAGCCACAAGAAAATATTATCTACACCGGTGACCAGTTAGCAAAAAACCGCAAGCATGTGGATAGCGATATGTTTCACGGATTCGACTTCGATGCCACCATGTTGCGCATCGCCGCTATGAACTTGGTAATGCACGGCGTCGCCGACCCCGATATTCACTACCAAGACACCCTAAGCCAAAGCTTTACCGAAAAGCACAACAATGCCGCCAAAGAAGGTTTCGATTTAATCCTCGCAAACCCACCGTTTAAAGGCAGCCTAGACGAAGAAGATGTATCCCCGGATTTACTGCGCACCGTAAAAACCAAAAAAACCGAACTGCTATTTGTCGCGCTTATTTTACGCATGCTTAAAGTCGGTGGCCGTGCCGCCGTGATTGTGCCAGATGGTGTATTGTTTGGTTCATCCAATGCCCATCAACAACTGCGCAAAACACTGATAGAAGATAATCAGCTAGAAGGCATTATTAGCTTGCCTTCTGGTGTGTTTAAACCCTATGCCGGTGTGAGTACTGCCGTAATGCTGTTTACCAAAGGCGGCGAGACAGAAAACGTTTGGTTTTACGATTTACAAGCGGATGGCTTTTCTTTGGATGACAAGCGCACACCGTTAAAAGGTAAGGGCAGTAATGACCTACCGGATTTAATCAAGCAATGGCACCACTACTCCGCTAACACTTTGGCGGGTAAATCGGTAAAAAAATGGGCAGATAAAACCCAAAAAGCCTTTATGGTGAGTAAAAAAGATATCGCCGATAATAAATACGATTTAAGTA
Source organism: Marinagarivorans sp. (assembly GCF_982758155.1). Lineage (NCBI taxonomy): Bacteria > Pseudomonadati > Pseudomonadota > Gammaproteobacteria > Cellvibrionales > Cellvibrionaceae > Marinagarivorans > Marinagarivorans sp. Next base: position 7,031 of record NZ_CEXWTU010000132.1, read on the forward strand.
TAAACCGCTACAAAGAAGTCGTGTATGAAGAAGAGGTGTACGAGCCACCCAAAAAGATATTAAAAAAACTGAAGAAGCTAGAGCAGGATATTCTCAAAGATTTAGACGAGCTAGAGGCCATGCTGTAATGAGTAAACCTGCCAAAACTACTGCGAAAACAGCTTTAGCCACAAACGATGATTATAAAGGGTGGCTAAGCGCGCTTAAACAGCAGTTTATGCAAACCCGCATACAAGTGGCGGTAAAAGTAAATCAAGAGCTACTACAGTTCTACTGGCAGCTGGGCAAGCAAATTGTCGAGAAGCAACAAAGCAGCCAGTGGGGTGATGGTTTTTTGGCCCAGCTCAGTAAAGATCTAACAACAGATTTCCCCGATATTAAGGGCTTTTCTAAGCGTAATTTAGAGCTTATTCGCCAGTGGTATAAGTACTGGGGGCAAGATGAGGCAATTGCGCAACAAGCTGTTGCGCAAATCACGGCCATTCCTTGGGGGCACAATCAGGCCATTATCAATAAGTGTTCGTTACCGCACGAGGCCTTGTATTACGTCGCGGGTATCCAAAAGCACGGCTGGAGCCGCAATGTGCTTATCCACCAAATCGAAAGCGGCTTGTACCAACGTGAAGGCAAGGCCATCACCAATTTCGAGCAAACCTTGCCGCCGCTGCAATCAGACTTGGCGAAACAAAGTTTAAAAGACCCTTACATTTTTGACTTTTTAAGCCTTACCGCCGATTACAACGAGCGCGAGTTAGAAAAGGGCTTGGTTAAACATATTACCCAGTTTTTATTAGAGTTAGGCGCAGGGTTCGCCTACATGGGGCAGCAAGTCTGTATGCCTGTGGGCGAAAAAGACTTTTACCTAGACCTACTGTTTTACCACACGAGGCTAAGTTGCTATGTGGTGATAGAGCTAAAAGCAACGGACTTTGCACCAGAGCATGCCGGTAAGCTCAATTTTTACATTAACGCGGTAGATGCGCAGCTCAAAAAAGACAGCGACCAACCCACCGTCGGCCTGTTGTTATGCCGTAAAAAAGACAAGTTAGTGGCCGAATACGCCTTAAAGGGTATAGAGACACCCATTGGTGTTTCTGAATATCAACTCACTCAGGCCTTGCCGGATAATTTAAAAGCCAGCTTACCGAGTATTGAGGAGATTGAGGCTGAGTTTGCTAACGATGTGGCGGGTGAGTTGGGGGGTGAGGATGAACAAGTTGAATGTGTTAAGTAGGGGGTGCGTGTTGGAGCCACTGTCAAGGCAATTGCTGGGCACGCTCAAGCCATCCATGGTCGCTCTGCGCCTGCTCCCGGCAGGCGAAGGCACCAGCAACCGCCTTGGCAGTGACTCATCGATAAATAGTACAGCGTCAGAGTCGTTTTTTAGGAAAACGCCATTCGTGGATTTTGTTGATCTGGAGGTGTTGTTGTGAGTTGGCCTCTAATCGCTATTGGTGACTTTTGTTTAACTGGCAGTGGCGGTACGCCATCAAGAAAGAAGCCAGAGTATTATGAGGGAGATATTCCTTGGGTTAAATCTGGTGACCTTAGAGAAAACATTGTTACAGAAGTAACAGAATTTATCTCTGAGTTGGCAGTAGCGAAAAGCAGCGCAAAAATAGTTCCGCAAGGAGCAATCCTTTTGGCAATGTATGGTGCTACTGTTGGTCGAATGGCAATTCTAGGGTTGGGGGGGGCGGCAACCAATCAGGCTGTTTGTAATATTATTCCTGATGAAGAAAAAGCTTTTCCCAAGTATGTTTATTATGCCTTATTAGATAAAGTACCAGAGTTTTTGCGTAATGCAGTAGGTGGAGCACAACCAAATATTAATCAAGGGATGATAAAGGAGACAAAAATCCCCCTCCCACCCCTAAAAGAACAAAAACGCATCGCCGCCATCCTAGACAAAGCCGACGCCATCCGCCGCAAACGCCAACAAGCCATCCAACTCGCCGATGACTTCCTCCGCTCCGTTTTTTTGGATATGTTTGGTGATCCGGTGACTAATCCGAAGGGGTGGGAGGTGGAAAGTTTAGGTTGTCATTTAGACGCAATTGAAAGTGGTACTAGCCCGAAATGTGATACAAGGCCTGCTCAGGCCGGCGAGTGGGGAGTGTTGAAATTAGGTGCTGTAAGCTATTGTAAATATTCACCAAGTGAAAACAAGGCAATATTTCATGGGTATGAACCTAAATTAAATGATGAAATTAAAGAAGGTGATTTTCTTTTCACGAGAAAAAATACTCATGAGCTGGTCGCAGCGGCTGCTTTAGTTGAAAGCACCCCCCCAAAACTTTTGATGCCTGATTTGATTTTTAGACTGCAAACAAAAGGTAGTCTTAATCGTTTCTATTTGTGGGCACTGCTAACTCATTCGGGAATGAGGAAAAAGGTGCAAAGCTATGCATCTGGCGCAGCAGGATCAATGCCTAATATATCGAAAGCAAATTTAAAGACTATTAGAGTTCCTATTCCACCTATTGAGGTACAAAATCAATTTCAAGCGATTTATCAAAGGACTTCGACTTCAAATCATAAGGTGAAATCCTCTACAGACCTACTTGCGAATCAATTTTTTTCATTAAGCCAAAAGGTTTTTTCAGGCCAACTATAAATAAAGGCGTTATTACGATGAGCCAACACTCTTTCAAAGTCGATACACGTTTAGCTTTACTATTAAGCGAAAACTACCGCTCACACGAAAAGGCTTTGAAAGAGCTGCAAGTCAGTTGGTGTGATCAAGGTTCATTAGCTGATTTTAATTAACTTAAATCCATTTAAAGTATGGAATGAAAAATTTGAGGGGTTATAAATGGGTTTAAGCGATGTTGAAGTTGAAGAGAAATTTGGGGGTAAGCTTAGGGAGTGTCAGAAGGCAAGTTTAAATGTTGCATTTGACTACTTTTCATCCCCTTACAAAAATAAATCATGCTTGATTAGCTTGCCTACCGGTGCAGGTAAAAGTGGTGTAATTACTGCAATATCGCATTGCTCGGATTTCCGAAGAATTCTTATACTAAGTAATAGAAGGGCCGTATGTGATCAGTTGATTCGACAGTTGAAAGGGGCGTTTTTTGAAAAGATTGGTGTGAGTGATGTAGCTCATAAAGATATCTATAGTGACGTTGAAGATACTAGTAACGAAGGGGTGTATGTATCTACGTTTCAAAAGCTACAGTCAATGAAGGGCAGTAAGTTACAGGAATTGGTGGCTCTAGAAGAGAGTATAGATCTTCTGGTTATCGATGAGGGACATTCAGAGCCCGCCCCTTCATGGAGTGAGATTGTGAGGGGCATTAAAACTCACAAAATTATTGTTACGGCCACCCCATACAGAAACGATTTGTTTCAATTCGATCTAGACTCTGACAAATGCTACATCTATACGTTTGATCAAGCGTTGCAGGATGGTGTTCTGGTAGGTCCAGAGTTTTCTGTGACTGATAAGGATAAGGTTGTTGAGCTTGTTCGTAGATTTTTAACGGAGCATCCTGAACTTAAATGCATAGTTAAGTGTAAGACATTTGAAAGTGTGGAAGAATATTTCGGACTGTTTTCAGGTGAATTTGGTGTGCTGGGGATTCACGAGCGATTTGTTAATTATGATTGTGATTTTCGTAAAACTAAGGTTCCGAGAGATATTTCTGGTTCTGAGGTGCAAGTAATTATCCATCAAATGAAGCTGGATGAAGGGGTTGATATCCCTGAAGCAAAACTGCTTGTTCTTACATATCCTGTCGCCAGTGGCCGCGAATTGGTTCAAACAGTGGGTCGAGTGGTAAGAAAGTTAGATAATGAAAAAGCAATAGTTACAGAGATTGACAACGATTCAAACCATAGAATGTGGAAAAACTATCTAGAGTTTGATTCTTATCTGCGTCGGGGGGCTAAAAAATTTCTGAGTTCTTTAGATACAGTAGCGTTGATTGATAGTTATTTGGAGGCGTTTCCAGATATTAGTTACTTTGATTCGGGCTACAAAAAGAAGTTTAACTTCAAAAACTTTGATGTGTCAAAATCTCTTAACATACCTTTAGCTTCCGTTTGTTTTATTAAGAAATTACCTGGGTTCACGATTGAAGCATTTTTGGATGACGTGTCATGGGAACTGGAGCGAACAGGAACTCTTGCTAGTCAACCTAAAAATACTGTGGGAATCGATGTTTTGTTTTCTGTTTCCTTTAATAATTCGAAACTTTTGAAAGATATGTTGTTTTTTGAGCCATCATTAGAAGTTATGGTGGTTAAGGACTTGGGAGACTACGTGGCTCTTTTGGATAGTAGAGGGAAAGATTATTCGTTTGAGACTAAGTTGAAATTGGGCGCTTCAGTTGACGTGGAAAATTTGCTAAATCTGGCAAGTCGATCTGTTAAAACAAGAACGAAAGAGGCTCACACCAAGTCGATAAGTACGTCAAGCTACCGGCCAGAAGGCGTCTCCCTAAAGGGAGATGAGCTAGAAAAGACTACAACATCTCAAGGGAACTCGTCATATGCGCTAACTACTCTTAAGGTAGATAATATAAATAAGGAAGATAAAAAGGATAGTAGTTATTACTTGGGAATATGGTCTGGTCGAGTTTCTGATCAAAAACGAAGAAATTTCTCTTTGGAAGAGCTTAATGATTGGATCTCAGATATAGGGGCTGTGCTTGATACATCAAAACAGTTGGAAAGTCACTTTATAAGTTCCTATGCGAAATCGATAAAGGAAGTCCCAACGTCGAATCCTGTGAATATATTCGTTGACTTTTCAGCCTCTGATTATGATCTGCATGTGGTATCAGGTGACAATGCTAAAGTTATTGGAAATAGTTTTAGGTACCTTGAATACACGTTATCTGGTGTTGACTTATTTGACAATAATCAAGTGCATTTAAAACTGAAGTTTGATGAAAAAGAAGATCGACTTAAGTTTAAGTGTTCTACAACGTTGACCTATGCAGACTCTGCAGTAAACGCTCGTTCTCAAGGTGCAAAGGATTTTGTTGAGCTTCTTAATAATCTACCGGTAAAAGTCTTATATGCGGATGGTTTATCATATGCGGGCGGAAATTTTTATCGTGTAAGTTTACCTACTGATGTGGTGTCTGATTTTGAATCGTCGAAATTGCCCAGAAATATTATTGCCTTATCTGAGTTGCATGAGCAGAGGTTGGATGAAAAGGATAGAGGAAATGTTAGTCCTGATGAGTTTGGTGAATGCTCCATATTTTATTTGTTAGACAAGCTAAAAGGTGTTTCTGATTCTTCGTTAACACCTGTTGATCTCGGGCCTTTCTTTAAGGGTATAGCTGATCTTGATTTGATACTGTGTACTGACATGGGGACTGAGCCGGCTGACTTCATCCTTTCATCTCCATCAAAATTAGTTTTTGTTCATGTTAAATGTGGGGAAACGGATAACCCTCAGTCATCTGCTGGTGCAATAGCGGAAGTAGGTGGTCAAGCAGTAAAAAATCTAGCGCAATTGATTTCAGGTAATGATGATTTGCTCCCGGGTAATTTAGGGAGTTTGAAAGGAAAGTGGCCAAGCCCGACAAGTAACCCTTCATTAGAAAGGTTGAGGCTAATTGACGGTGCTAGATTTTATAATAATAACGATGAGGAAGATTTACGTCATCAACAATTAGGCGAAGCTATTAATATAATCAAAAATAGAAGACGTTCTTATGCTGTAAAAAAAGAATTATGGGTTGTGGTTGGGCGAGCATTTTCTAGGAGAGATTTTGTCGATCAAATATCTATGGGTAATGATGGTAGAGCTGAATCCTTACAAGCTTACCAGTTATTGGATAGCTGGATATCTACTTGTGCTGATGTTGATGTCGATTTTAAACTATTTGTCTCCCCTTAGAGGAGCTAGGGTTGATTATTTGTTTACCATGATTTGGAAGAAAGTAGCGGTAATTCAAAATGCCTAATTAGTATGTGAGATTTATATTGTAGAGGAGTAACTTATGACAACACGCGTACAAATGATTATAGAAACACTAAAAACTTACCCCGACAGGCAGTTCACTGCGCGTCAGTTGGCGAAAGAGTTTTTAGAGCGATATCCACAAGAAATAGCTGAAAAGAGTAAAAACCCCAACTACGATACCCAAGAAAAGTTATTGGCGCAGCTAGCGGCGAAATGCTGGGACAGGCACTCGTTTTAATAACCACCAGGCATAAATACTCAAAGCTAATATTATTTGGTTTTAACAAGCTTACCGGCACACACGTTTAAAGCCGCGGGGATTGATTTCTCAGGCCCTTGTGCGTAGGGAGCGCGTATGGAGTGCCCATGGATGGCTTGAGCGTGCCAGAGAAATCTATACGCGGCGGTGCCACATAAAAAATGCTGGGACAGGCACTCGTTTTAATAACC
>NZ_CEXWTU010000133.1:0-13383 GCF_982758155.1 Marinagarivorans sp.
TCGTCTAATTGGACAAACTATTATTGCCTCGCCCCTTACGCCATATTTTGGCCTCGCCAGGCAAGCGCCCACAAACCCAAATTCCAGCAACTTATTCCGTGCACGTCCCTTATTGGCAAATGTTATAGTCCAAAATTTGGATTATTCAATGACAATTTCTAGGCAGCCATCGAAGCTGAGTTTACCGCAGGTTAACCCCGGCGTTGCAACGGTGCTGGAATATTTGATTATTAAATTTCCCTACATTGATGCCCATGTTTGGCGACAGCGCATGGTAGATGGCAAGGTGCATTACTACGATGGCACACTGATTAATGCGCAATCTCCTTTTCAGCCACAGCAACGCATTTACTATTATCGCGAGGTTGAACGCGAGCCGATCATTCCGTTTGATGAGACTGTCATTTTTCAAGATAGCCATATTTTAGTGGCCTATAAGCCGCATTTTCTTCCGGTAACCCCTGGCGGTATCTATGTGAATGAATGTTTACAGAATCGCTTGCGGCGCAGCATGGGTATCGATGCCTTACAAGCATTGCACCGCTTGGATAGAGTGACTGCCGGTTTGGTCATGTTTTCTGTAAATCCTGATTCGCGCCATCTTTACCATGCTTTATTTGAGGCGCGACAAATACACAAAACCTACCAGGCTATTTCTAATATTAAGGCTGATGAAAATCTTGTTGGCCAAGAGTGGGAAGTAAAAAATCGACTGGTTAAGTCTGAGCCACGTTTTTGCATGCAGGTGGTGAAAGGCGAGGCTAATAGCCATTCGGTGATTCGATGTTTAAAACAATCCAACCACAAAGCCTTGTTTGAGTTAAACCCTGTTACGGGTAAAACCCATCAATTACGGCTGCATATGCAGGCATTGGGTTGGCCTATATTGAATGATAAATATTATCCAGAATTACAGCCAGAGTCGGCGGATAATTATTCTGCACCTTTGCAGTTACTGGCCAAAACCCTTCAGTTTGTTGATCCCGTGACTCAGGCATTAAGGTGTTTTAGTGCCGGTAACGAATTAACGCTGATGTAAACCATTAGAAAAATATTATTTTTGGTGGGCTCTTTTTTGTAGGGTGAAAAAAGTGGGTTTAGGCGTGGTGTAGGGTGGTGACATTAGAGTCTAATAGCGCGTAACTTATATGGTTCGCCTCTCATTGCAAGAAAAAAACATGTACTCATGAAGGAAAAGTTGCAGTCTTATATCCGGCCTGTTTATGAAGGCATTTATTGCCTTCTGGCCCTAATGGAAATACGCACGACTCGGCCCTTATCTATTCAGCGGTCTACCCGTAGGGTGCCTTAGTTACAAACAGGGTGTTCGAGCGCAGGACTTACCTTTCATGCCATTACAGTGATTTTCTCATCGCAACAGGGCTGGCCGTTTCCGGCTACATTTTCTAACGTTAACGCTTGTCACTTAAATCGTTCAAGTCTTTATGCTGGCGCATGATAATTTTCCTCCTTGCTTAATAGCGCATAAACAACACGTGCCATTTTGTTGGCCAAGGCAACCGCCGCAACATTTTTGCCGCGTCGCTGCACCAAGCTCTTGGCCCACTGGCTCACCGCATCGTCTTTTTTCTCTACGCGCTGCAATACCGATCTGGCGCCATGAATGAGTAGCGTTCGAAGGTAAACATCTCCGCGCTTGCTGATCCCCAATAGTGTGGGGCGCCCTCCCGTTGAGTACTGCCTTGGGACCAGTCCTAAAAAAGCGGCCAACTCGCGGGCATTTTTAAATAACGTGATATCGCCAATTGACGCCACTATGGCGCTCGCCGTCTGCGGGCCAATTCCTGGAATACTCATTAACCTTTGGATTAATTTGCATTCTTGGGCGCTGATGGCAAAGTCTTTATTGTAGCGCTCTATGCGAGCATCCAATGCCACTAAGTCATCATATAAATCCTGCAATAAGTGGCGAAAACGAATACCGATATCATTGTCCTGACCACTAATAATTTCAGCAAGGTGCTTGCGAACGTGCTCACGTCCGCGCGGTATTTCAATACCGCGCTCAAGTAAAAAGCCTCTCACCTGATTAACCAATGCTGTTCGATTCTTTACCGCTTGGCTACGCACTCGATGGAGGGCGAGTACTTCCTGCTGATCAACGCTTTTAATACTGACAAAACGCATATTGGGACGTTGACCTGCTTCGGCAATCGCCTCGGCATCGGCGGCATCGTTCTTGTTTGACTTCACGAAAGGCTTAACAAATTGCGGCGCAATAAGTTTGACCTGATGGCCATAAGATTGAAATAACCGCCCCCAATAATGCGCACTACCGCAAGCCTCCATAATGACTAGGCATGAAGACAGCTTGACCATGAAGACTTTTAACCGCTTGCGGGTCAACTTCTTGGTAACAACTTTATGCCCCGAGTGATTAACACCATGCAACTGAAAGCTCGATTTAGCCAAATCAATCGCTATTATCTCAACATCTTTACTTTGCGTATAATCGTTCATGTGGTTCGCCTCTTTCTCTCGAATTGTTTTTGTTCAACTCAATTTTGGCGCAATTGACGCCGTTAGGGGAGAGGCGAACCATTCCATTTATTCAGGTGGACTCGAAATAACGACTACCCAAAAGGCGAATTGATTATTTTCTGGGCATTCAAGCGTCTGGAACGCTTGCATAGCGACCAGGGATGGCTTGAGCGGCCCGGAAAATGATCAGTTTGCCGGCCTATTTCCGCATGGCTGAATAGTTACAATGGCGCTATTGCGTCGCCATTGGCCATGCGGTTCGTTTGATATTAACGCGGTGTAATGCGGACTAAGCTGTACTGGCTATTATCCGAGGTGGCATAAATGGCGCCGTCTGGGCCTTGCGCTACATCGCGCACGCGGCCAAGGTAGGTAAGAAGCCGTTCTTCGCCAATCACGGTAGAGCCATCTAGCATTAGGCGAACGAGGCCACCAGGGTTTAGCGACGCGATAAGGATATTGCCTTTCCATTGTTCAAATAAGTCTCCTGTGTAGAAGGTCATATCTGAAGGGGCGATTACGGGGTCCCAGTAGTATGTGGGTTGCTCCATGCCTGCCATCGCGGTAATGCCCGCGCCAATGGGCGTACTGTTGTAATCTTCGCCGTAGGTAATTATAGGCCAGCCATAATTTAATCCAGCTTGTGGAATGTTTATTTCGTCTCCGCCTTTGGGGCCGTGCTCTATGGTCCAAAGCTTACCCGTTTGTGGGTGCAGTGCAGCACCTTGTACGTTGCGGTGGCCGTACGACCATATTTCGCCATTGGCACCGTTGGTGTTAACAAAGGGGTTGTCTGCTGGGGTTGAGCCGTCGGCATTAATACGCACAACTTTACCCAAGGTGTTGTCCAGTGTTTGGGCAAGCTTCCGTGGTTCGGCAAGCGATCGTTCACCGAGGGTAACAAACAAAGTGCCGTCTTGTGCCCAGACTAAGCGCGAACCAAAGTGCAATTGTGAATCCCAGGCGGGTTGCTGGCGAAAAATAACCTCAAGGTTCTCAAAGCGTGATTCGTCATCAGAGAGGCGCGCTCGCGCGACCGTGGTGCCATTTTTGCCGGCTTCACGGTTTTCGGCATAGCTGAAGTACACCATTCTAGAATTCGCAAAATCGGGGTCGATTTTTACGTCCAGCAAGCCACCCTGGAAACTGGTGTACAAGTCTGGTGTTCCAGTGACTCGAATAACGTTACCGTCCGTAGATACAATTCGCATCCCACCATTGCGTAACGTCATAAGAATGCGACCATCAGGCAAGAAATCTATGCCCCAGGGCACAGCTTCGTTGGTCGCCAGAACTTGCACGTTGTATTCAATATCAGAGTTAACTTCTGGCGCACGCGTCTGCTCGGCAAAGGCGGGTGATTGTTCGGGCGCATTAGCAGCGCCCGCATTAACCGGTGGCCCACTTGGGCGCATTATCGGCGCGCTACTTGCGGCACTACTTATGCTGCTGGATGCCACAGCAGGCAAGCTTGATGAGGCGGCACTACTTTGTGTAATGGCACTGCTCACCATAGTTTCAGTGCTACTTGATGGCGTACTATTGCCGCCATTACAGGCCGTAAGAGCTGTAAGGCTTGCCAGTAATGATACCTTTGCTGCGATACCGAGTTTCTCACCCACTTTAGTCATCACGCTGTTCTCCTGTAACTACTTAAATAATAAGATGCACCGTACCAAGGATTACCGGGTTTTAACTACAGGTATGCGAAGTAAATTGGGCAGTTACTCACAGTTTTGGTGTATTTCTTCTTGTGCTGCACTCATTACGGTATTCAAGTGGCATTTCTCGTGTGATGTCTATTCGTTGTGGTGATCCAATAGGCTGTTAACTTTAGTGTTCTTAACCTCGCTTTTGAGGGTTCTTTGTGTTTCTTGCAATAATCGGTTGATTTCAAGCTTCATTGCGTCGGTTAAAAAATTAATATCGTCTGCGGGTCTAGCGGCTATCCGGAAGTACTGCTTGCTGGAGCCTAATTTATTGCCGCAATTCCGAATTAAGCATGCATGGTTTTGTAGCATGTTGTTGCGTAATTTTTCACCATCAATGCTGGGGCATAGCTTTACAAAGATAAAATTGGCGTGCGTGGGGTAGACGGTAAACTCTGGGATTTCCTCGATACGCTGAGCCAAATAAATAGCATCTTCGATAGTCTTTAGCCTACTGGCGTGATACGCCTGCTGGTGATTTTTTATAAGAGATAGCAGCATCTCGGTAATGCCATTAACATTCCAGTACGGTAGGTGGTTCTTCATTCTTTGAATATTTTTTTGGCAGCTAATGGCGTAACCCATACGTAAGCCGTGAAGCCCTAAATTCTTGCCTAGGCTTTTTAGAACCCAGGCGTTATGAAAGCGATGCACATCATTTTTTATCGAAGGCGGGGTATCGCCAGAAAAATCGATAAAAGATTCATCAATAATAATATTGTCCAAGTCTTTAAGTTGGCCCAGTATCCAAAGAATATCCTCCCTTGAGAAGAGTGTGCCTGTTGGATTATTAGGGTTGCAAATAACGGCATTGCGGGCCTTGCTCGCGATAACCCGGTTTACATAGTCCTCAGCTGCTATTTCTTGATGTTTTTCGTCAAGGTGGTTCATTGTTTTAACGTCAACGCCCAGCCCCTGAGGCTCTTCTATCCATCGGCCAAAAGATGGCACCGGCACAAAAAGACTGTCTTTGATAAACAAGGAGTTTAACCACGATATGATTTCTGTAGAGCCATTGCCGGCAATAATCCAATCGGGGTTATCCACCCCAGAAAACTGTGCAATATTCGCAGCAATCGATTCGTTCGCGCTAGGGTAGTATTTTAGCGCCGATGGTATTTTTGCCATCAGTTGATCCATGACGCCTTGAGGTGGAAAATAAGTATTAACAGGGATGCAGTAATCTTTTAGGTTGTGAGTTTGCTCGAAGTTATTAGTCAAGCTTGCGAATGAAGGGTTGTGAGTTGTTTTTTCAAATAGAGATACGTCAAAATTATTGTTGTCTTTAATGCTTGGCAAAATATATTATCCTGTGTGGCCTCTCATAATTAAAAGTTTAATCGAAAAGATTAAGTCTTTAATAGTGGGCGATATTGGGAATGGAATACTATCGTTTTCAGCTCAGAAGCCTGCGGCAATACGCTACGGATAAGACCCTGCTGTAAGGCTGTAAGGCTGAAAGGGTAAGCCGGGGCGAGGGCGGATGAGTTAGTATGGCCAACGAAATGTAATCAATACATGGGCGAGTCGTGCAGCAGACTGTGCTTCAATGTTATTCATCGCACAAGTTATGTGTGTGGCAGGTTTGATACTCAGTTCAAGTTTTTTATTAAAATCGCTATAGGCTAACTTTCAAAAGAATAAAATTTTTTGTGAGAGTGAGGCGCTCCAACCGGTCTACTGATTGAGTTTTGGCGCTAGCGCGACGCGTGAGGCGCTTATTGAATTTTACACAGCGCTAGCCAGAGAGCCGTTATCAAGAAGCAAAAAATGGCGACGTAGCTAATGGTTGCCGTCCCCTCAATAAATATCCGGATGCTTTAGGTCGATGTGAGACGCAGGAAATATTCCCCGAATCACAAGTTATTTGTCGATTTATAAGAAGCCGGCTTAACCGCTACCCATGCATGTATGTGATTGCTTTTTGGCGATTGACCAAAAAATATTTGAGGTTGGGGCTGAATACAGGCCCAGGCATGCGCCTTATCGAACGCCTTGCTGAGAAAGCAGGACCCTGTGTCTAATTTGGACAAACTATTATTGCCTCGCCCCTTATGCTCCCCGATAACGACTTCCTGCCTTACCGCTAATTCGAAATGGGCTTCCATTTTTATCTTCGCGAATAATTTCTTCGTTAATTGATTTCAATATCAAAGCGAATTTGGTCATTCTCTAAGTATTGAATATTGTGAATATTTAAACCTGAATGGCTTCCATTCCACCATTTTGCGCTAGGGTTGGAGTTGTCGTTAAATGAATGTTCTGGGCCAAATACATCACCCATATCTGCACCATTAACGTTATTTTCTAAATCCATGCGGCCATCAGCCTGCTCAAGACTAATTTGATAGTGAGCGCCTGTACTTCTATTAACACCTCGATTACCGCTCACGCGTTTATCAACATGCCAAATAAATAAACCTCGATTGGCACCGGGAATACGTTGAGCGCTTAAAGGTTTATTGTTGCGAGCTTCGATAATAAAATATTCTTCTGGCACATTGGGGTTTTGAATGCGCACTACTGTAGTACCGTTTTCGTCGAGCGTGATGGTTTGGTTTTCAGTTGGCCTGAGCGTATCTACCCAGCCTACATCGGCAAGTAATGATCCATTCGGAACCCCTAGCATGGGGCTGTTGCTGGACATAAGCTCATAATTGCCGGTGCCCCTGCCCCCATGTACATTGTAAAGATCCGGCCAACTAAAAAGCATGTGGCCTTGTTCGTGTAAAAGGGTGAAAAAATCGTGATATTTATGAAAATAATCCCACAACGTTTGCCCTGTGAGCTGCCCGGATGGGTAGCCATTCGGCGCTTCAAATTTCCCCTTAAAGTAGTGCGTAGCCCCTGAAGCCGGAATGCGCTTAGATAGAATAGCTTGCATGCCTAGAATCGTACCGTCGGTTTCTAGGCTTAGCTGGTCCCAATTAAAATGAGGATTGTTGGCTTTTACCCAATTAAATGCCTCAGCTGCTAGGTCAATTCCTGCTCGATAGGTGAGCCCTTCATAATAGCTGGCGGGATGTGGCGCACGATAATAACCAAATGTATGACTAACAACATCTACCTTGTGGCGGCTCACTTCAAACCAGTAATCACGAGCGTTTATAAGATAGTCGTCGCTGGTGTGGCCCGGTTTATTTAGCATGCGCTCGACTTCTTCAAAGGGAATATCAGCTGGCGCGTCTTCAAAGTCGATAAGAACGGTAATGGTATGGATTATTTTCGTGTCTTCGTTTATGAGGGGGCAGCCTGCGTTATTCACGCGCGACATACTTGGCGAGTCATCACATTCATCCACATTGTTGGGAATGCCATCGCCGTCATTGTCATTTGCACAACCGTGTACATCGACGGTTTTATTTGCTGCTGTGCCGGGGCAGTCGTCGTTTATGTCGGCAACGCCATCTTTATCTTCGTCAGGAATTAGCTCTTCAAATTCAACCCAGTTCAGGTTGAATCCACTCCCTTTAATAAGTATACGAAGGGTGTGCTCCCCACTCATTATATTAAATGTACCAACAGTATTTGTACGCCAATTTTGCCAACCACCGGTGTTTATTATATTGTGATTTGCGACGGACTTTCCGTCGATAAATACTTCAAAAGAGCCTGTATTTCCAGTGCTGGCCTCACGGGAGTGAAGAGTATATTCGCCACCTGCAACGTTAATCGCGTAATCAATCCACTCCCCCGTTGTTGCCCATCCTAGGTTACAGGTACCGTCGATATCTTCTGAATCTTGAATGTCGACATCCAAGCCTTTGTAGTTGCATAGGCTTGCCGTACCTTCATTACCGGGGGTGGTGTCGTTGGCTAGAACATAGCTTTCAGCTTCTACCCGATGCACCTCGACAATCCATAGGCACCCAGTTTCATCCACAAGGGTGCCGGGTGGCGTTGCCTCACATTGATCGAGAGTATCGACTACACCATCGTTATCAGTATCGAGAATAATTGTGACTGATGAGCTGGTGATGCTGGAGGTGTTCGAGGCACTCGAGATGCTAGAGGTACTAGAGATACTAGAGATACTAGAGGTACTAGAGGTACTAGAGGTACTAGAGGTACTAGAGGTACTAGAGGTAGAATTTTTATTTTCTAAAAATTTATCTATCTTTTCATTAAAAGATTTACATTTAGCCCAATTCTTATCCCTATTTTCATTATAAGTATTCATTAACAAATCTAAAGCCGAAGAATAGCGATCTCTATAGAAGACATCCTCCTCACTTTTATGGAAAGTAGCATTAGTCTTTGGTTTTTCCGATAGCTCAGCAAGAGAGGACAGTAATTGCGGGCGTAAAAAGTTATATTTTTCAGAGAGACTTGAGGAATCCAAAACCACCAAAAAATCACTCAATACAGATGCCGCTGCACGTACGCGATACTTCCATTCATACTTTTCTGGGGTTGGATTCTGTGTGACTTTTTGGCTTTCGCGATAATTTTTATTACGGTATGGCCGGCCCGGCTCTACGCCCACCTTTTCATTCTCTGCATCTGTTTTAATCACCCCCATTTGATCGTGAAACCAACGTTCATACTGTTCCTTAGGGGTTATGCTTGTCGGGAAGCTCACTTCAATAACGCTTGTTCCCTCGAGTGAATTATTACCCAAGGGAATCGCCTTGGGGTAAAGTGTAAGCCACCAATAGTCATAATCAGCTGTACGCTCCTTTTCAAGCGCTAAAGCTAAGTCAGATAGGTTGCTAAATTTTTGATACAGCTCTGTTTTAAAGGTATCCACGCGCGTCTTATTTACAACACCAAAACCAAATAAAAAACTATGCTTAGGTTGATAAAGCACTCGTTTTAATATTTCTTTATTTCTCCCGAGGGTAAGCTCCCCTTGCTCCAACTTGACCGCACTAGAGAAAGCACTAGAGAAAGCACTAGGGATAGTGACAATGCCCTCACGGCGTAAAGCACTCGAGCCAAACTTAATATAATCACTTTCTAAAAGCGCAGCTAAAGCAGGCTTATCACTACCTAACAAATTTATATGCTTATTAAATAGCGCAGAAAAACGTTGCACTGCCGCCATTTTAGACTTTTCAGTGCTTCCCCACCAATCAGTAATACTTCCGTATGCCAGTAAGCCGTCAAGATCAGTCAAAACTTGGCTGCCATCTTTCGGTGTGGCGCCTACGAGTATATTGTCGAGTTCAATCTTTACATTATGTATTATCGATTTAAAACCATTTTGTAAATCGGTTTTTCCTGCGGCTGGCTCGGTCGCAGCAACAACCTTGCCGGCCTCAACGTTATACTTATTAAAAAAAGTTCCCCAATTCTCATTATATTTTTTATTGAGACCTTCCAAGGCTTGCTTTTTTTGATCATACTGCCCCACAGACTTAAGCCAATCCGCCTGTGTAATTGCTACGTCCCTTATTAATTCTTTATTAGTTTTTTCTGCATTTAACGCGCTAGCGCTCCAAATCCGATAGATTTCTTCACGGGATTTTTTAAGCTTTTCAATTCTTTTTAATTCATTATCACCGGAACCCATTAAATCATCTAGTTTTTGATAGTGATTGACGATTCTAGAGGGGGAAGGAGTATCTTTTACATAGCCTTTTAATTCCTCATTTTCGAAAATTTCACGAACTGCAGAATAAATTTCTTCCTGAGCGCCATTTAACTTTTGATAAAAATCATCATTAATTCTTTTATCATTATCAAGCTTTCCAATATGTAACGCTGCTGCATTAGCTTTAGCATCCTCATTAACATTATATTGGCTTAATAATTCTTTATACTTTGCCCAATATTCTTTTTGTTGTTTCGAAACTTTTTTTACATCCTGTTCCTTAAATTTTTTCACCTGCTCAAGGATTTTTTCGCGCGCGCTAGAAATAACCTTTTTTGCATCGCCCGATAATAATGGTGTATTGCTATCGCTAGCTGAATCAGCAACTAATAAGGCGTATTCAACGAGGGAGCTCGGCGATGAAGAATCGCCTCCAAGTATATTCGTCGAGCTTAATTTAGTAATATCATCGAGTCCAATCACTATATTATCTGGATGGTTGCCTTGCATAGCACTAATGCTTCCTAGAGCATCGGTTATCGCTGCATCCCTTTTGTTTTTATTCGTACTTACAGTGTTCTGCTGTGATTCAACTTCAGTACGTTTTGCAATGTAGCTATTGGCTGATCCCTGCAGATTCTTATAAGACTGCTGCAGGTCTTTTCTACTAATTTTTTGTGTTATTTTTTTCAGCGTTGATTCGCTATTTTCGTTGGCATTAGGTTTAAGCTTCTGTAGGTAGCCATCTAACGCACTGCTCATTGCTTTGGCGGGGGCGTTACTCTCTAATAATTTTTTTCTCAGTGATTTCCTTAATTCATTTGAAAATGCTTTAAGTTCGTCTGAATTAAACTGGGTTACTAGTAATGATGGGAGTTCATTAGGAGAGTTAGCAGTTACGCCATTCCCTTCATTTAGAGTTTTAATATATAAATCCCAAAGTGAATATCTATTCTCGGAAAACATCGTAGCGTATTGCTCACCGATATTGCTATCTAGAAACGTATTCAACTTGGTCGCCGCTTCATCGAGCAACTGAGTCCTGCTTCCCTGCGATAAAAATAGGTCTTGACGATGATCGATTGCATTATCGATGACATATTTAAGAAAATCTTTTTCTACAAGATTTATTTTTAAATCGTTGATAAAAATATTGTAGTGTTGAGAAGATACATCGACAGTTTCCTTCCATACTTTTTGTGCTATTTCGTAGGAATATACATCCCTACAATAGCCTTTCTCTTCTATTACGTCTGCTTCTTTTTTCTTCCCGCTGATGCAATCAAGTATATTGTATATATCTTGACTTTGCGCGTTACTATAATTCAGGAAGCCAAGATTATACGTTAATACACGAACCAACAAATCAACATTTCTTTCCTTTTCTTCTTCTTTATTAGTATCGTCAGGTTTAATGACGTCCCCTTTATACTTTTCGACTACCTGCCTTACAATATCAGCAATGTAACGTTCTCCGCTAAGTTGATTTGTGATATTGGTGATTATTATATTCTTTGCGTATTCGAAGTTTTCTGGATCAAAATCAGGACGGTGATTGTCAAAAAATAGCGATAGCGGGGTATCTGGCCGATTAATTAAGCTGTCTTTAGCAGAAAAAGTTACTTTCTCGGCATATGCTGATCTCGGCGCATACACTAAGACACCCGAATTCTGAACATGCGTTGTTGTGGTTCCCTCGGGTGAGCTTAAAACATGATTTTGTGTGCAGGAAACTAATGCCGCCGATATAAGCGATAAAGTAAATAATCGCATATATCTAGTATTAAATAAGGATTTCATCGTTACTCCTTTTTACTTGATAGTTGTCTGGTAAAAAATAGGCTCTTTTATTGGGTTAACCTATTTGGAATGCAGGTCCACCTAGTAGACAAAGAGCCTAGAGATACATAACCTGAATTTATTTCACATAGTGTTTTACGGGAATTTAGAGCAATTGATGGAGAGCAACGTGGTAACTCTCCAAGCCTAACGGCATGCCAACAAGCAGCACAGCCCTCCTGAATTGTATCATTATTCACGATATAAAATATGTTACTTAAATGCCAACGCCCGCGAATACAAGTAATAACTAGTATTTATTGAGCTTAAGGGGACACACACTCTAAATTTTTAGAGTGTGTGTCCCGCTAAACTTCGTATTTCCTAGATTTTCCCCCAAAGGCAGCTAAAGCTTCACGGCGTTAGCTGCCTTTTTTATGGCCTGTAATTAGGTGAATTGCTGTGTTTGATCAGCCAGCAGCGACTTAGGGACGCGCACGCTAAAGCCTACTACCCGCTTAACTTCGAGCGCCTTGCTGAGAAAACAGGCTCCCTCGTCTAATCGGGCAAACTACTATTGCCTCGTCCCTTACCTGAACAGCGCTATCGTTGGCCTAATAACGGCAGCAAAACGAGTGCCTGCCCAACGGTTTGAGCAGGCCTGGCCTATACCTTTATAGCCTGCGCCACTAAATACTTTATTCATTGAATAAAGTATTTTTTCCTCGCCCCTTATCTACACTGTAAGTGTCAGCTTTCTATATGTTAGATGAGGTGTGAAGTTTTGGAGGTTTACTACAGGCCGCGTTGGTTTGGAGGAACACGTAGAATCGGTCTTTTACTGAGGCTATCGCTTGTGCGAGCGCTTTTTGTATTAATGGCAGCTGCTCAAGGTGCCGCCGCATATGGCGAGCCTATAGAGACTCAAGTCGATATCAGCAACCTGAAATTCAAGCATGTTAGTGACCCTGAACTAGAACTTATCGGTGAAATCCGCGCTATCGTGCAAGATGCGTTTGGCTTTATGTGGTTTGGCGGAGTACACGGCCTTGCCCGCTGGGATGGTTACAGCGCGAAAATTTTTACCCATAGCGAACCCGATCTCTATTCCATATCGACCAATAATGTGAATGCGATGATCGCCGAGCCCAATGGCGATATATGGGTGGCAACCTACTGGGGGTTAAATCGCTATCAAGCCGCTACAGGGCGCTTTATTCGCTATAACGTTGAACCCGATAACCCCCGCAGCATTAGCAGCACCAATGTTTTAGCGCTACATAAAACCCATGACGGCACATTGTGGATCGGCACCGGGGGTGGTGGACTCCTGCGCTACGTGCCCCAGAGCGATGATTTTGAGCGCATTGGGGCTATTGCCGAGGATGCCGAGTCCCTTGCCAGCAATCACATAGTGGCATTAGCTGAGGATAGCAAAGGTGACATATGGGTCGGTTTGAAAAATATCGGCGTCGATGTCTTCGACCCCGAAAACCAAAAGGTGATTCAGCGCTATCGCTCAGTAAAAAGTGGCGACCAAGGTTTGAGTCAAGCCCATGCAAGTGAAATTTGCCAAGATCCGCAAGGCGCTATGTGGGTGGGAACTTACGATGGTTTGAATCGCCACCTAGGGCATGGGCGCTTTAAACATTACCGTTTTGACCCCGCGAAGCCTAAAGGTATAGGGGCCTCGAACGTGTATTCATTGCGCTGTGGTGAGCGCTATGTGTGGGCTGGCGTGGGTGACAGAGGCATATCTGTTTACAACCCAACGAGTGGTGACTTTTCTCATGCCCTCGAGCAGGACAATTTTATCCGTTCTATTTATGCCGATAGCAGCGGTACTCAATGGCTAGG
>NZ_CEXWTU010000134.1:0-13366 GCF_982758155.1 Marinagarivorans sp.
GTAAGGATGTCGATATCGAGCATTAGTGGATGAAATATTGTTTCCTCGTCCCTTACGCCATATTTTCGCCTCGTCAAACAAGCACCCACAAACCCAAATTCCAGCAATTTATTCCGTGCACGACCCAAGGTAAATAAAAAAGGCCTCACAATGAGGCCTTTTTTATTTGTACTACTGAAGAGCTCTGCGATCAATACTCAGGCAGTTTAATTCCACCAAGCAATTCATCCAGCTCAATTTTTGAGCTGCAATTAAACGCACGATCAACTAGCTCTTTCGTCAAATGAGGCGCGAACAACTCAATGAAGTCATACATAAAGCCCCTTAAGAACGTCCCACGCCTAAAGGCCAAGCGCGTTGTACTGGCCTTAAAGAGATGGCTTGCATCCAAAGCAACCAAATCAGAGTCGGCTTCAGGATCGTAAGCCTGCTTAGCGACAATCCCAATGCCCAAACCTAGGCGTACATAGGTTTTAATAACATCAGCATCGGCCGCGGTAAATACCACCTTCGGCGCAAGGCCGTGCTCCATAAAGGCTTCATCCAGCTTTGAGCGACCAGTAAAACCAAACACGTAGGTAACTAACGGGTGCTTAGCCACGTCTTGAATTGTTAGCTCAGACAACTGACATAACGGATGGTTTTTAGGGACTAAAATGCAACGGTTCCAGTTATAGCAAGGCAACATGATTAAGTCGCTGAAAAGGTCCATTGCTTCAGTTGCGATTGCAAAATCAACAGAGCCATCGGCCGCCATCTCCGAGATTTGCATCGGCGTGCCTTGGTTTAGCTGCAACGACACATCCGGATACTCATCTATAAATTTAGAGATGATGTTTGGCAGCACATAGCGTGCCTGCGTATGCGTAGTCGCAATAGAAAGGTTGCCCTTACGCTCATCACTGAACTCTTGCGCAACTTGCTTGATACTTTCTACCTTGCGTAGGATTTCTCCTGCTGTGCGCAAAATAGCTTCGCCTGCCGGCGTAATTCGAGTGAGATGCTTGCCGCTACGGGAGAAAACCTCAACGCCCAACTCATCCTCTAAGAGGCGAATTTGCTTGCTAATACCGGGTTGAGATGTGTAAAGGCTTTGAGCGGTTGCTGACACATTAAGATCGTGATGCGCAACTTCCCAGATATATCGTAACTGCTGGAGTTTCATTATGCCCTCCGATTGGCGGCAAAGTAATTAACGTTAAATAAATGGAAGCGGAAAAACACATTAACAAGCGAATTCAACTGAGCGAAAATGCGCACTCATCATTTTGCTTATAAAAATATAAATAAATATTCTTTTGAAGAATAGATGCAAATCAGTATATTTGCCAACCTCTTTATAACTCTTAATGTAGCAGGCACAAAGCGGAACAGCGAATGTGTATGCGATCATAGCTCCAAATTACTCAATTAGTAGGTGTCTTGTTGATAGACTTTCTGTTTTACATCTTGGCCGGCGCTGGCGTAGGATTGGCTGTAGGGCTTACAGGTGTTGGCGGCGGGTCACTAATGACTCCTCTACTTATCCTTTGGGGTATACCCGAAAAAATCGCCATCGGCACAGACCTTCTCTATGCCGCTATCACTAAAGCCGGTGGCGCCTGGACTCACGCAAAGCAAAGAAGTGTGCGCTGGGACATCGTCGCGCTGCTCGCGGTAGGCAGTATTCCAGCTTCAATGCTCACAAGCCTTGCCCTGAGTTACCTCCTTCAGGACATCGACTACTCACCACTACTCAACAAAGCCTTGGGAGCTATGCTTATTCTTACAGGCGCTGTTTTACTGTTTAAAAAGCAGGTTGAAGCGGAATCACATGACCTTTCTCACGGTGAACGCTGGTACCAACGCCACAATAAACCCGTGACCATTATCGCGGGCCTGGGGTTGGGCGTCTTGGTTACGCTGTCGTCCGTGGGCGCAGGCGCATTTTGCGCGGTTTTATTATTACTGTTATACCCTCGGCTTAGTGCTATTGGCGTTGTAGGGACCGATATTGCACACGCCGTACCGCTAACGTTTGTTGCAGGCATGGGCCACTTCATATTACTCGGCAACATCGACTTTGCTCTACTGGGCGGCCTGTTAATAGGCTCGTTGCCCGCCGTACACTTAGGTGCAAAACTTGCCAACCGCGTCCCTAACGGTGTACTACGTCCTATACTGGCGAGCTTGTTAGTCATTATTGGGGTTAAATTCGCACTCTTTTAACACAATTTGACACTTTTCCGTATCCACAAAAAAGTGTTCGCTGCTCGCCCAAAAAGCAGGATTCAATAAACTGGCTTTTTGGTTATACCGCAGCGGCACTCCGGCCAAGTCTAGTAAGTGCCCGCCTGCCCCCTCCAAAATGGCTTGTGCAGCCGCAGTATCCCACTCGGAGGTTGGCCCTAGCCTGACATAAATATCAGCCATGCCTTCTGCAATTAAGCACATTTTTAAAGAGCTACCAACGGCCTTAACATCAATGCCGCTTAGCCCCTTAAAATACTGATTCGCCGCCAAACTATGATATGAGCGGCTCGCCAACACAGTAATGGGCTGAGCAGGTAAAGAGGTGTGAACCGGTATCCACTCAACACCCTGCATCAACGCTTGACCAGTCCATTCACCAAGCTGAGCTTTAACCGTATAAGTATCCAGTGCAACGCCCGGTATTAAACGAGCAATGATTGCTTGCTCAATAGTTGACTCGATACTTAAGCCCACATAAAGACTGCCAATAACCGGTGCAGCAATAATACCCAAAACAGCACGCCCACCAACCACAAGCGCCACATTAACTGTAAACTCATCCGTGCCCGCAATAAACTCTTTGGTGCCATCCAATGGATCCACCAACCAATAAGCAGGCCATTGCGAGCGCTGAGCAAAATCCTCAGCTACGGCCTCCTCACTTAACACCGGAATGTCCGCCACATTTAACAGGCACTTTTCCAATATTTGGTGAGCCTCCATATCAGCTTGAGTGACAGGCGTTTTATCGTCTTTGTAGGCTACCTGCAATAACGACGAGCTTGAATCGTAACATTCAAGTATGGCCGAACACGCATCCGCAACGGCCGCCAAAATAATGTGCATCACAGGACTGTTATTCATGAGTCGTCTACTATGTAAGGGGAAACAAACCAGAGGGTAACATGCCGAAGAACATCGCTACACGCTGCACCCGTTCGCCATACATCCATTCATTAAGCACCGGCCCACTTTGTAGCCATTCACCTTATAGAAGCGTGTCGACACAGCGAGCACTCTTCACGCGGCTTTTTCTGTGCATAGCAATTGGACTCTCATCACCAGCGATCAGCCAAACCACCCCACAAGAACCCCCAGCCCAAAACACAGACACAGACACAGACACAGAAGCGGACGCTGTGAAAAACAAACCCGAAGGTGAAATCGACGAGAGCCAAAAAGAAGCAACTGAAACAGCCCCAGCAGTTCTAGGCCCAGGCCAACAGTACCGATACGATCCACTGCAACAACAATCATTAATAGAAGCCGAGCTACTATCTACTCACCAGCAAACTGAAAGTATTTGGCTTACAGCAAACGAAGCCAACTTTTTAGCCCTTTGGAGCAAAGACAAAAGTGGTGACCCGCAAGGTGCCGTTTTAATACTTCCTAGCGAAAACACAAACCCAGCAAATAAGCATACGTTAAACAATATTCAAAGCTACTTGAGCAAAAATGGCTGGTCCACACTCACGCTCAGCATGCCAAAGCAGCTCAAAAAATCACCGCCCGACAGACCCGCTGAAATAAAAATCGAACCGACAATACCTAACAACACCGATACAGCTGTAACTGATACGGCCACCGAAAACACAGATGATGTAGACCCCGAAGAAAGCACAGTAGATGAATCTCAGGTCGTTTACGATGATTCTGCCGAAGACCAATCAGAAGGAAAAACGATTAACACCAGTGAGACAACCAATGCCGATGTGGACGCTGCACCTAGCCCACCGCCACCTCCAACGCCAGTAGAGCCAGTAGAGCCCGAAGCATTAGCTCGCATAGCGGCAGGAATACAATATTTACAAGATAACAAGCAGCTCAATAACATTGTATTAGCCGACGGCATAAGCGCTGCGCGCATTATACGCGCCATGTATTCCGAAGAAGCCAAAACCGATGCCGCAGCATTCCAGTCAGTACGCGGGTTAATCTTGCTGAATAGTTTACAAAAACTAGAAGAAACCCCTGAGTTCAACTTCCTCAACGCCTTCGAAAAAATCACGGTGCCGACATTTGATATTATAGAAAGCGCATCTGGGAGAATAGATGTAGACATCGCGATGCAAAACCTAGCGCATCGAAAAAATCAGGCTCGCGCCAGTAACATACCTGTATACCTTAGCCGAAAAATACAACCCACCCCGCTTGGCTCTCATGGAGAACTACGACTAACCCGTATTATTCGTGGTTTTTTATACCAGCATGCACAAGGTATGGAAAGTAAGCCCAACTAGGCTAGCAATAACGAACAACTTGCGCATAAGGTACCTGCAACGCAAGAGCCTCACTGACATTAGTACCATTACACAGCACAGCCATCGCTTTAATAACTCCCGCATGCGTAACCGCAGCGATGTGATGCAAACCTTGCGCTTTCGCTTGGGCAATTGCATCGCGCCGCCATAAAGCAACCCGGCGAATTAAGTGCTCAAAACTCTCCCCTTCAGGCGCTGCAAAAGTTAATGGATTTATAGCCCACTCATCTAAAGCATGGCGATCAATATCATCCCACAACTCTCCTTCCCAGCGACCAAAATTGAGCTCAAGCAAGCGATCATCAAAACAAGCATTCACCCAAAGGGATTTAGCCAAAATACGGCATCGTTTAAGGGGGCTGGAGAATCTAAGTATTTGATCTTCTGGAGGAAGCGCTGAAATTAAGTGCTCGCGCTGGCCAGCGACAAACCCCTGAGCGGAGATATCACTTCGGCCATAACAAATACCCGCCATATCAACAGGGCAATGCCTTATAAGATGAAATTGCATTATGTTAAAGCCGCGACACAACCGAGATAAAATAATACTTCAGAAAATTGCTGCACCGCCCCCAAACCATCCCCCGTAAAACCACCTAATGTTTGCCGCAATTTTCGCATTAGATATTCCCGCCCGACATACCCAAAGCCAAGCGCTATTAAAAGGGCAAAAAAACCACCCTGCGAAAAGAAAACCCCGCAAAAACATGGAATCAAAATAAAAAGCGGTGCGCTACTACGTAATAACGTTTTATGGGTAATAGCGCTAGCAAGCGGTTTTGACTTACTGCCGGCCTCGTCCTGCACATAAGGAAGCTGCCACATTACCGTTAAAGCCAACCAGCGGCTATAAGTTTGCCCCAACACAAACACAATGAGCAACTCACTTGTTGAAACGGAGAGGGTCAACAACGCCAAAAACTTAATACCCAGCATACCAACAATACCTACAACGCCATAAGTACCTAGGCGGGAGTCTTTCATTATTCGTTTTATTGCTGCAGGACTATACCCACCACCCAAAGCGTCGCAGGTATCGGCCCAACCATCTTCATGAAAAGCGCCCGTAGCATAAATACAAGCGGCCATCGTCAGCGCTAGCGATATTGCCACAGGGAAAAACATTACTAGAAACGCATATAAAATAGCGCCCAGTAAACCGACACAAGTGCCCACCAACGGAAAATAAACAGCCGATAGCTCAAGCAGCTTGGGCCTAAAAAAAACCCACTGCGGCGCAGGGAAGCGAGTTAAAAAAACGCTCGCATTAAAAAACAACATTAGCTGCATTTTTATTTTCTGCGACAATTTTTTATGCGTACTCAAGATGCACTTTCACTAACGCCAGCCTCGCTAAAGGAAGCCATTTGATTTAAAAGATTCACCGCTGAAACCAACAAGGGATAGGCCATGGCGCTACCACTGCCCTCCCCCAAACGCATACCTAGACTCAAGATAGGTTTACGCTGTAAATATCTCAACAAAACGCCATGCCCCTGCTCGGCAGAACCATGCGAAAAAATACAATATTCAATAACCAGAGGGTTAATTAAACGCGCAACGGCTAGTGCAGCAGTTCCGATAAAACCATCAACCAAGATAACCATTTTCCGACTGGCTGCCTCTAAGTAAGCACCAACCATCATTGCAATTTCATAGCCGCCAAAGATACTCAACAATAAAGCACCATCGCTTTTCGCTTCAGGTAGTAAAGCTTCATGATGAGTTAAGGCTTTTTCAATCACTTTAATTTTATGCAGAATACCCTGAGCATCTAACCCTGTACCCGCACCAACACATTCACCTAACTCGGCACCCGTAATAAGGTGCGTTAAAACCGCTGCAGACGTTGTATTACCAATACCCATCTCACCTAGCAACACAACATTACAACCATCGCTAGAGGCGTGCGCAACTACATCGGCGCCGGCACTAATCGCTTGATCTACGTGATTAGCCTGCATCGCCAAATCCTGGCTAAAATTACGCGTACCGAAACCCACTTTGCGCTGCTGCAGCCCATCCAAACCTGACACATCCGCATTAATACCCGCATCCACAATCCCAAGAGCGATATTGTGCTGTTGCGCTAAAACACTAATTGCTGCGCCGCCGGCCAGGAAATTAGCCACCATTTGTTGCGTTACCGCTTGCGGAAAAGCACTAACCCCCTCATCACAAATACCGTGATCGCCAGCAAAAATAAACGCGTGCGGCAGAGTCAAAGTGGGGATTAATGTATTTTGAATCATGCCAATACGTAAAGCGATGTGCTCCACGTCACCAAGCGAGCCCAAGGGTTTTGTTTTGTTATTCAGCTTATGCTGTATCGACGCTCGTATAGCTTCACGAACAGGATCAATATTAATTCCACTTATAGCTTGCTGTGAAGCCATTAATAATCCACCCCTTTACGTGCCTTTACGCCGCTTTTATAGGCATGTTTAATATCTTTCACTTCAGAGACTGTATCGACAGCCTTTTGCAACAAAGAACCGCCACCACGGCCCGTCACAACAACGCTCTGCTCTACTGGGCGGTTTCGAATAGCCGCAACAATTTTATCTTCATCCAAATATTTATAGCCAATCATATAAGTCAGCTCATCTAAGACTACCAAGTCAATAGACTCATCCTGTAAATACTTCTCTGCATACTCCCATGTTCGCTCAGCGGCCGCGATATCTGCACTGCGATCCTGCGTATTCCAAGTGAAACCCGTACCCATTTGATAAAATTCAACCTGTGGGCACTGCTCTTTAATATAAATCTCCTCACCAGACAGTTGTACGCCCTTAATAAACTGCACAACCGCGACTTTTTGGCCGTAACCCAAAGCCCGCAACACCATACCAAAAGCCGAACTGCTCTTGCCCTTACCATTGCCGGTTAACAACACAGCCACGCCACGTTCTATATCTGCTTTTGCGATATTAGCGTCAACGTTTGTTTTCTGCTTTTGCATTGCCGTTTTGTGTTTTTCGTTTTTATCTATTTCAGCCATAAATTACTCGCAAGCACATCCATGTGCCGTATCAGAAAATTAAAAAGTCGCCTTCACACCAGCCACCCAGTTGCGGCCATCTTCGTTGTACGATGGATTTAGAGTATATTCTTTATCAAACATATTATTGAGCTTTGCCTGTAAACGTATCTCATTCGTGAGCTGATAAGAAAAGGTGGCATTAGCAATACCATAACCAGGCGAGTAACCAGATACGGCAATTGAAACCGGCACCTTTCGCTCAGACTGCATTTTAGCTTGTACGCCAAACTCAAAATCAGAAAAGGCTTTTAGCCACTCAATACGTAAAGTTTTTTTCGCACGGTAGTCTAAAGTCTTTTCTTCAGACTGAGAAGTCGCATCAACAGCGTTGAGATAATCAGCAGCTACATCAAAGCTACCTAGAGCACCAACAGGAATAGCCACGGCAAGCTCAACCCCTTGCATACTGGCCTTACCGACATTCATCGGCGACCAAGCTCCTTCCTCATCAGGCGCCCACTGAATAAGATTTTCAATATTTTTATCATAAATAGATGCCTGAAACGTAATGGCATTTAAATTCAACCTATAACCAAATTCACTACTTTCAGACTCTTCCGGCTTCAGTTCAGGGTTGCCACCCCAAGGGAAATAAAGGTCATTAAACGTCGGTGCTTTAAACCCTTCGGCATAACGAGCGTAAATCCGATGAGCACTTAAAAAATCCAGTGAAATACCAGCGCTAGGCGTAGTAGGGCTAGCAACTCGCTCAATATTATCTTCCCTTAAGCCAAGCGAGTACGAAAAAGCACCGAAACCACCATTAAACTGAGCAAATACACCATCAGTTTTTCTACGATTTTCATTGTAATCGGAAGTACTTTCGACTTCAGCTAAATGACGCTCCACTCCTAAAGTTACGGTTTGCCCTAAAAAACGTATGTCATTTAACCAGCTCATGGTTTTATTAACCGTTTTAAAAACACTACTGACCGAATTTACTTCAGGGTTATTTTCCTTATCTTCACTTTCGTCTGCAGAGTAACCAATATTAAGATTAGTACTGTACATATCATTAACTTCACGAGCTGCAGTCAAGTGATGAACAACAAGGGAAGACTCACTGTAAGGCAGTAATTTGTAATCATCGGGACTAAAAATACTGGGTAACTTATCGAAATCTGATTCACCACTGTTAGCAAAACTAAACAGTGCAATCATGGACTGCTTATCTGGTCGATAACTAAGGTCAAGCGCCCCACCCATGCGCTCATAACCATCTTTATCAGCAATATTTTCGCCGATAAAGCTGTGTTTGATGCTATCAATACCATCAGAACTTTCACGTACAGCCGCGACAGCCAAGTCTAGCTGACCACCATCTACATTACCTGCAATTGCAGCACGATGATAATTATGAGAACCATATTCCACACCGACATTAACGCCACTTTCCTTATTAATTGTTGCGGCAGTCTTAATATTCACGACTCCGGCCATGGCATCACTCCCGTAAAGAGCCGAAGCAGAGCCTCGCAATAGCTCTACGTGCCCCACAAGTTCAGACGGAACCAATGCATAACGCGCCGTACCTAAGGTAGCACTTGATATTCGCACCCCATTAACCAACATAAGAGTCTGCCCGGAGCTAGACCCCCGAACTTGGATACTACTTACGGCACCTCGACCACCTGAGCGCAGTACATCCACCCCAGGCTGCATTTCAAACATATCATTCAAGTCGTAAGGCTGGATACGTTTGATATCCTCCGCTGTAAACTGGCTGACAGAACCGATCACATCACCTAATGGTTGCTCGATGCGGGAAATTGTAACGATAGTTTCTTCTATTTTTGGGGGGGTAACTTCAAGAGAAAAAACAACAGTTGGAAAAAAGGACGCAGCCATTACAGCAACGCTTAAAAAGGATTTCTTTTGTATTTTTTGAGAGATCATAGTCATTACTAAATATCAGTGAATACTATGATGCTACAGGCAGGAAAAGCCGAACGGGAATGGTTATAGGCTTTGGAATAGCACTTTAAAACCAAACAGGAACTGCTGATGTCGCCCACCGCAACATCGTGAATACCTATTGGTTTAAAATACCGAATAGGTGCGCACACTCAGGCCGGTATCCGGGCTCTTGGCTAACACTGTTATTTCGTCTTCCCACACTAAAAAGCGCAGTGACATTTGAAACAACTAAACCAATTACCGTTGCGGGGGCAGCTCAAGCTCTTCACTTGATTCCCGTTTAACCCAACTCGACTTTCTTTGGGCACCTCAATGCGGGCGCGAGTTTACTGGGCTGAAGATAGGCGCGCAAGGCGTTTCACGAAATGATCACTGCTTATTGGGGCCGAGGAAAAATACTTTATCTAATAATACTTGCCTCCTGCTTGCTCAACTGGGTTGCCCGAAGCGTTACATGCCTCGGTAACTGCTCCACGACATTATGCTTCTGCAATGTCCAATAAAGGGCTTCCTGCCCCTTAATCGACAGACACAAAAAAGCCCGCCCCAAAGGGGCAGGCTTTAAGAAAGCAATTTAAGTAAAAACTTACTTATCTTGGCTTTCGATTTGCGCTTTAATCAGGTCACCAATAGTGGTTGCGCCTGATACTGCGTCAGATTGCTTATTGTGCTCTTTAACCGCTGTCTTCTCTTCTGCAACATCTTTCGCTTTAACAGAAAGAACAATTAGACGACTCTTGCGATCAACATTGGTGATTTTAGCTTCAACTTCATCACCTTCTTTCAACACATTACGCGCGTCTTCAATCTTATCGCGGCTAATGTCAGAAGCTTTCAAAGTAGCTTCTACATCGTCTGCCAAAGTAATGATGGCTGCTTTAGCATCAACTTCTTTAACAATACCTTTAACGATTGTGCCTTTGTCGTTCTCAGCAACATAAGCGCTGAACGGATCTTCGTCCAATTGCTTAATGCCTAAAGAGATACGCTCGCGCTCTGGGTCGATTGCCAACACAACAGTTTCAAGCTCATCACCCTTCTTGAATCGACGCACAGCTTCTTCGCCAGTTTCGTTCCAAGAGATATCAGACAAGTGAACAAGTCCGTCGATGCCGCCATCCAAGCCAATAAAGATACCAAAGTCAGTGATAGATTTGATCTTACCGCTGATTTTGTCGCCTTTAGCGAATTGGTTAGAGAATGCATCCCACGGATTTTCTTGACACTGCTTGATACCCAATGAAATACGACGACGCTCTTCGTCAATATCCAAGATCATCACTTCAACTTCGTCGCCTAACTGCACAACTTTAGAAGGGTGGATGTTCTTGTTGGTCCAATCCATTTCTGAAACGTGAACCAAACCTTCAACACCGGTTTCGATTTCCGCGAAGCAACCGTAGTCAGTAAGATTAGTAATCTTAGCTTTAACTTTGGCGCCTTCAGGGTAACGGCCAGTGATATCGGCCCATGGATCTTCACCCAATTGCTTAAGACCAAGAGAAACACGATTGCGCTCACGATCAAACTTAAGCACTTTAACGTCGATTTCGTCGCCAACATTAACGATTTCGCTAGGATGCTTAATACGCTTCCAAGCCATATCGGTGATGTGCAACAAGCCATCTACGCCGCCCAAGTCAACGAAGGCACCGTAATCGGTAAGGTTCTTAACGATACCTTTAACAGATTGACCTTCTTGAAGAGTGGCCAATAACTGCTCACGCTCGTGTGAGTTAGCTTGTTCCATAACAGCGCGACGAGAAACAACAACGTTGTTGCGCTTCTGATCAAGCTTAATAACTTTGAATTCAAGCTCTTTGCCTTCAAGGTGCGTGGTTTCACGTACAGGACGAACGTCAACCAATGAACCCGGCAAGAATGCACGAATACCAGCAACGTCAACGGTGAAACCACCCTTAACCTTACCGTTAATAATACCTTTAACAACTTCTTCAGCTGTGTGCGCACTTTCAAGCACTTTCCAGCTTTCTGCACGTTTTGCTTTTTCGCGTGAGAGTTTAGTTTCACCGAAACCATCTTCTACGCTTTCGAGGGCAACTTGTACTTCATCGCCAAGCTCTAAAGTCAGCTTACCGTCATCGTTGTAAAACTGCTCTGCGGGAATAACACCCTCAGATTTAAGGCCTGCGTGAACAGTAACCCAGTCTTGATCAATATCGATTACAACGCCCGTTACAATTGAACCGGGAACCATATCTACGGTTAATAAACTTTCTTCAAAGAGTTCTGCAAAGCTTTCGCTCATTGCGATACCTGTAATGTTTTTTCATGGCGCTAACCCAAAAAAAAGGTTTGCCACTCACCGTGATACCAGCGACACGGGTCTATTAAAGTTATTGCAACAACAGCCAGTGCTGGTGGTTCCGCTGCTGCAATGTAGTTCCTCACGAAATATGAGGCGTGCGGAATCTACCAGATTGCACACCCAAAAACAAGACCTATAACTTAAACACCCGATAATCGCTACTGGTTTGATATCCCGTGGGGCACATGCCCGGCCGCGACATGCGCATTGGCCGAATCACAATGACTGCGCTGATCATCAAAAAAAACATCCGCGCCATAGGCCTTCAAAAACAACCCCTTATCCATCCCACCCAAAAATAAAGACTCATCGATGCGCACCCCCCAGGCACGCAACGTGAGAATCACTCGCTCATGCGCCGGCGCAGACCGAGCCGTTACTAAAGCCGTTCGAATAGGACACTCCCCTTCGGGAAACTCTTTTTGCAAAGCCTGAAGGGCCGATAGAAAATGACGGAACGGACCACCCTCCAACGGCTTTTTGGCTGATTCCTTTTCGCTTTTAGCGAAAGCCTCCAGACCCTCAGCCTGATAAATACGCTCCGCCTCATCACTAAAAAGAACAGCATCGCCATCGAAAGCAAAACGCAACTGTGGCGACACATCAGGAGCGCCGCCAGCCGACAACAATGTCGCCGCAGCCACGCCATTTTCAAGCGCGCGCCCCACATCCTCCGCATAAGTCGATAAAAACAACTGACTCTTAAATGGAGCAATGTAGCGAAAAGGACTCTCTCCGCCAGTGAATGCTGCGCGGGTAATATCCAGACCATAGTGATTTATAGAATTAAAGACCCGCAGGCCCGTATCTGCACTATTGCGAGACAGCAGAATAATCTCCACACAACGCCGCCCCAACAGCTGATTAATCCTTAACAACTTATTCACCATAGCAAAAGCCTGACCCGGCTTGAGCACGTCATTCTCATGCTCTATCTGATATTCCGAGTAGGCACGAAGCCCCTGCGACTCAAACACCGCATGACTCTCATCCAGATCAAATAACGCACGCGAACTAATCGCCACGACCAACTGCTCAACACCACCATCACCAGACATAGAACCCTCGTTAGCGCTTAACCTGCAAATTCAAATATTCCTGTTCATAAGGGAACACACCAAAACCACCACCCGTGTGCACAAAAACAACATCACCCAACGGCGCCCCAACTGCCCTCAAATCCGACACAAAGCCATGGAACGCCTTACCAGTATAGACAGGGTCTAGCATCACCCCCTCCAATCGTGCAAGCTCTAACGCCATTGCCAAATCCGAGGCGCCTGGCCTAGCGTAACCCCCACCAACATAAGCATCGACCGTACGATAACGCGGCTCCGCCTGCAGCTGAACCCCGGGATTGAGCCTTTTCCAATCAGCAATATCGGCCGCCACCTTACGGTTGAAATATGCCGCATCATCACATACCGCATACCCCACCAAATCCACATCAAAGCCTGCCAAAGCAAACCCCAACGCCAACCCTGCTTGCGTACCGCCCGACCCAGTCGCGCACGCAACAACAGCCGGAGCAATGCCCTCCCGACGAAAATCCTCAATCAGCTCAAAAGCAGCAGCGGCATA